>SFEV01000051.1 GCA_004557975.1 Lachnospiraceae bacterium | reverse complement strand
TATCATTCAATGGTGACAGTGGTGCAAAAAATATTTCTGTCACAGATACAGATGCGTATTTAGTTTATACTTTTGCATGTATCAAGCCGGAGTTTTATGTACCTGCGGGATGATCAGCTCCGGATTAAGGGGGATTCGATACATTTTGAAAAAAAGAATTGTTATTCTGCTCTCTTTGGGCCTTACAGTATGCTGTACCGTGCAGAATACAGCGATAAAAACCAGAAATCTTCGGTCGGTGCAGGCAGCAGAAGAAAGCGAGCTTAATATTATCGCGGAAATTTCTGAGGACGATCCGGAGTATTCTGATCCGGATGCGGAGATTCTGCCTGAAGAGACTGCAGGCGATGTACAGATTATTAATGATGTGGATATTCTGCTTTCTCCTGAGGAGAGCGGTGACGCAGACGCGCCGTCAGTTTCAGAGTCATATATGGAACTTTATATCGACAATGAAATTCTTTCCGTTCCGACGGAGCGTATATATTCGATCAGCAAAGATGAGTATATCTTTCCGGAGGCTTACGGAGATCTGTACCTGATCAGATTTCATTCGGATGACGATGCAAAGTATTCTCTGTTTTTCAGTCAGAAAATTGAAACGGAGGATTTCCAGGTCTATTGTTATGATGCGGACAGAAATCTGGCAGAGAAAATCATTGATCCGGAGAAAATTAATGTGGAGCCGGATGACTCTTTCCTGGTTCCCATGGATCATGAGACAGACTATATCATCGTTGTGAAGCACGCCGAAAAATATCAGGAAAGCGGATTTGGTATTTCACGGACAGAGACGGGATCCGGGGAGAACGAAGAGACAGACACAGAGACAGACATAGAGACGGAATCTCTGAATAAAACAGTTGTGATGGAGCCGGAAACGGAGCCAGAATCGGCAGAAGAAAGTGAAACAGAGTCTGAAACAGAATCCGGATCAGAAGAAGGACGCGAAGCGAAACCGGAAGAGGAGTCTGAAACAGTGGCAGAAAGTGAATCGGAGCCTGAACCGAAAGAAGAATCCTGGGCAGAGGCAGCATACGGGACAGAGGAAGAGCGTGAGACCGAAACAGAATCTGAGCCTGAATCAGAAAGTGAGACTGAAACAGAATCAGAGACCGAAGCAGAAAGTGAGACTGAAATAGAATCCGTAACAGAGACTGCAATCCGTCTGGAATCGGTGGACCTTCTCCTTGATGACGGACTTGATCAGATTCCCGTACCGCTGCTGTCCTGCATAGACGGTCAGGATACCGCGAAAGCACTCCTGCATTATTCTGACGGTACGGAGCAGATTCTGACAGGCGGAAGTGATGGTTTCGGGAATTCCTGCTATCTGACTTATGAAGATACAGACGGAGCAGATGGTTCAGTCAGCCGTACGTATAAGCTGCAGGTGATTCCGGACCGGTCTGAGGACGGAATGGTGCCGGAAAGGTCTGAGACGATTGTATTCCGGCAGCAGGCGGCAAAAAGCATTGAGGATATAAAGGCAGATGACAGGACTGCTGTCCGGTTTTACGGAAAAAAGAACTGGCTGCTCGTGAAATCGGTTCCGGAAGTAACCGGAAAGTATTCTCTTCAGAGTTTCGGCAGAGATGTGGAAGAAATGTTTTTTCTTTCTGAGGAGAGTATGAATGCCGTAAAGGCAGAGCAGGTATTTGAGCTGAAAAAAGGAGTGACTTATACGTTCCTTCTGATTCTGGAAGAGGAAACAGGGGCGGATAAGAATGTGACTCAAACGGATTAATTTCACTGATATTAACAGTAAAGGAACAGAACAATTTGGATACGTCAAAAAGACTAAAACGAAAGTTTGCCGCAGCGCTTCTGGCACTGATTGCGGCTCTGGCAGCAGTTCTGACGGCGACCTTTGCCTGGTATATTTACAATACGGGCGCACATACAACGAATGTACATATGGCAGCAGGCGCCGGTGCGTCTCTGCAGATCAGCAATACGTATGACGGGCAGTACGGCTCGGCGGCGGTGCTGGATGCATTTGTCGGGACACTGAATCCGGTATCGACAAACCGCATCACAGGAGGATTCCAGAAGGTTTTCGGTTTCACAAACGGCAGTGAAAACCAGACGAAGCTGGTGGCCAGTCTGTTTGGACCGGGGGAAGCCAGCGATTATTACCGGACGAGTCTGTTTATCAGGACAAACGGTGAGACACAGAGCGTGTATCTCTCTGATATCGGATATGAAGACAGTGACGATGCCAATCCGATTTCCACAGCGATCCGTGTCGGTCTGGTAGTACATAAGCCGGGGGAGAATGCGCCTGTTGCCGGAGAATATATTTTTGAAATCAATGAAGGAGATAATCCGCAGGCGGAGTATAATACGGCGACGGGCCGGGAGGGATACGTTCTCGACGCATCCAGAAGTGACGGCACAACAGTTCCGTTTGCACCGTATACGAAGGATAATTTCTGTATTTATGATAAGGACGGGAGTGCAGTTTCGCTGAAGCCGGATTCTCTTGCTCTGTTCACTGTGACAGGAGGCGGGCAGGATTACGGGGTACCGGTACAGGTGGACATATACATCTGGCTGGAGGGCTGTGACAGAGACTGTACGCAGAATCTGTGTTCCATGACGCTGCGCAATCTGGCGTTGTCTTTTGCCGGAATGCCCACAGAACTGCTGGAACGGTAATTTTTCTGGAAAAGGAGGGACTGACAGATGAAGAGAAAAGGACTGCAGCGTTCGCTGTTTTTTGCAGTGTTCTGGATTCTGATTCTGGCAGTCACTCTGATGACTGCGACATACGCATGGTTTACCGTCAGCGCAGTTACAAATGTGGAGCCTGCGGAAAGGGCAGTCAGCAGAGGAGATATGAACCTTCTGATCTCCGCCGGGAGAGAGGGACCCTTTGAAAAAGAATGCACACTGCAGCCGGACCAGAATGCCGGGGAGCTGCAGCCGGTTTCCACAGCAGATCTGGAGCATTTTTATGAAGCAGCTGCACAGAATGGCCGCGGAATTGTGAGTCTTTACCGCAGGGCTGAGGGGCAGATACCGGTGGTTCACGGCACTTTGTATCTGCGCAGTCAGTACAGAGAATGTGACGTTTATCTGAAAAAGACAGGGCTCGATTTTGGTGCCGATGGGCAGATGCTTGCGGCCATGAGACTGGGACTGAAAATAACGGCTCAGAATGAGACCAAAACCCTGATTTTCCGGCTGGATGCTCTTGGAAGTACGGCCGGAGCGCAGGCTGCGGTGACGGTTCCGACTTCCGGGACAGTCGTTTCTTCTGTGGAGAACAGTGGGCGTGCATCATTTGTACAGGATCCTTCAGAAGATATTTCAGATTATATGGCTGTGGAAGAGGAAACCGATGATGCGGAACCGAAAGCGGGCAGAAAAAAGCTGTGTACACTGGGGGTGGATGAAACGGCAGCTGTGGAATTCTGGCTGTACCTCGAGGGCTGTGATGAAAACTGCATCAATGCGGTGCAGAAAAGAGACGCGGGACTTCAGCTGTCATTTGCCGGCGTACCCGCAGATACAGAAGATATGGATTGATTTGTGTAGCAGGAGGTGCAGGGAATGAAGAAGCCCGGATCAATGATCAGAGTGTGGGGGACAGCAGTGACTATGCTGTTTTTGATTGTATCGCTGACAGCTGCAACATTTGCCTGGTTCTCGGCGAACCGTGTGGTGAACACTGACAGGGTCAGTACACGGTCCGGCTCATCATCCCTGGAGCTGCAGGTCAGCGCTGTGGGCGGCGGAGCGTTCCGCGGTTCGCAGGAGGCAGAGATTACTCAGGTAAACAGGACATCCCGTACCGGGCTGCTTCCCGTATCGACTGCTGATTTGAAGACTTTTGTATATAATCCGGCTACCACAGACGGAAATGCATCCAGCTTTCGCACCGTGACGGATGAGGAATACTATTATCATGGACGTATCTATCTGAGGGCCCTGGCAGAGGGGCAGCCTCAGGGCAGCCGCATGGCGCTGTATCTCGATCAGAGTGCTTCATCCGGCGGAGCTCTTGTCTCTGCGAATTCGGGACTGCTTCTCAATGCTGCAAGGCTGGGAATCGTATTCGAAAATCAGGCTCCGGTGATATTCCGGCTGAGCAATGGAGAAAACAGTGCATCAGACCGGGCGTACAACACCGTTCTGAACGGTCAGAAGCTGGGGGCCGACAAGGTTTTGAACGGCACCGGAGGTACTGTGCGGCAGGCAGATGATCCATCGATACTGCCGGAGGTTTATTCGATCCGGACAGACGGGGAAACTGTTCTGCTTCCGGAGCAGCCGCTTCTGTACATGGAACTGAACCGCATATACCAGGCAGATATTTATTTTTATCTGGAAGGCTGTGACCCGGACTGTTCAGATGCTATCAGCTATGATGGCGCGGATATGCACCTGGCATTTTATGGGATTCTGGCGGGAGAGGAGAGAACCGGATGAGGAAAGATACGGATATCCGGGCAGGCAGGTCCCGGATGCGGGAGGATGACGCGCTGCAGACAGGAAAACGAGCCTACGTGTCCATGATTCTTCTGCTTCTGGCAGTCATCAGCATGACGGCTGCCACGGCAGCGTGGTTTACGATTGCAGACCATACAAAGGTTCAGAGCATGAGCCTGGAGATATACTCCGGAGCTTCGCTCAGGTTTGACCTGGATCCACATCAGACGCTGGATGAATATACGAAAACGCTGTCATTTGATGAAATATACAGCCGTATTGTACGGGAGACAGGGATGGACGAAAAAGAGCTGGCTCTGGAGCCTGTGACAACATCGGATTATTCTGTATTTACACTGGAAAATGGATCACGGACAGAGCGTCAGGAAGGAAAGTACCTGGAATTCACCCTGCATTTTATGGCGGCAGAAGATATGGTCGTTCATCTCACCAGTGAAAACAGCGAGGGCAGGGAGGACGGTACGGGAATATTTTCAGAGACGCCGGGACTGGCTGAAGCCATGCGCATCAGTTTTACAGCCGGGGATCATACGGCTGTCTATGACCCGGGAGGAATGGATGATATATCAGGCAGTGAAGCGTCGTCATCCGGTCACACGTTTCACTTGCCTGAGCCTGATGACATGGTATATAATGACGAAAATGCTTTGTTTTCGCTCAGCGCGAATCAGGATCTGCCTGTGACCGTGCATATCTGGCTTGAGGGAACAGACGAAGCGTGTACCGACAGCCTCAGAAGCGCGGAATACTCCATTCGTCTCCGGTTTGAGGGGACGGACACGGCGAACCGCAGGCTGGATGGCACTGACAGCCGCCCGGAAACGGAACAGACAGAGGAATGACCCGGGAAGTGATTCCGGATGCGGTAAAATAAGTGTATTTGCAGGTACGGGAAGGAAGAACATATGAGAGTAATAAAAAGAGGATTTACGATTGTTGTAAGTATTGTTTTGTGGCTGGTTATTCTGCTTGCGGCACTGTTTGCGTTTACCACGCTGGCAACAAAGGATCAGGCCCATGTGGCCAGTCTGGCAGGATATACACCGATGATGGTACAAACGGATTCCATGGCACCCACCTTTTTGTCAGGTGATCTGATTTTTATCAGAAAGTGTGATACTGCAAATCTGGAAGAAGGAGATATCATCTGTTTCCATACGATTATCGAGAATGAATATGCTCTGAATACCCACCGTATCCTGCAGATTGATGAGATAAACGGAATCAGATCGTACGTGACCAAGGGTGATAATAATGAAATTTCAGATTCCCATATCATATCAGATGGCGATATTGTCGGTAAATACATCGGCAAAATAAGCCGTCTCGGAACGGTGATGGAGTTCCTTTCCAGCAGTTTTGGATTTCTGGTGGTGATTGTACTGCCGATGCTTCTGTTTTTCATTTATCAGGTATACCATCTCATTATGGTGACCATCAGCCTGAGAAAAGCGATTGCTGCGGAGGAAGCGGCGAAAAAAGCAGAAGCACAGGCAGAGAGCGCAGAGGGAAGACGGAATCAGATGCAGGAAGCACAAAACAGACCGGTATCAGATAATGAGACAGAGGCTATTCTGGCAGAGGCCCGAAGAATCCGTGCAGAGGCGGAGGCTGCAAAGGCGCGGGCTGAAGCTGAGGCTGAGCTGGCGGAGGCGAAGCGCCTGAAGGCAGAGGCTGAGGAACAGCTTGCGAAAGTTAAAGCAGCGAGGAAAGAGGATTAATCTGTATGAGTGATTTTTTAAAGCTTGCTTATGAACTTATATCAAAAGTGATTTATAATGTTGCCGAATGGATTGCGGCAAGTGTGACCGGATTCCTGAAAGTCTTTTTTACAGGATGGCCGGAGTACATAGATATTTTTCTTTCCTATTTTACTCAGTTCAGTATTCCACTGAAGATTGTGTCAGTTTTGCTGGCACTTCTTCTTGCTGCCATTCCGGTGGTGCTCATTATACTGCTGGTGCGCCGTATTATTTTTCATATACGTCTGCGTGCTGACGATGAGGACAAGACTGTACTGTACAAGGAGATCGGAAGACTGAACCGGCAGGTTCTGAACCTGATGGACGAAAAGAACAAGATCCTTGCTATCAAGGTCAATACAATGGGAGGAACAGAGCGGATTCCGTATATGGGTGCATCTGCTCTGCTGGATGATACCATTCCGACTGTAGCCAATGTGACGGATCAGGCTGGTACAGTAAGGCTGGTGTCAGGTGTATCGTCTGCGCTGGCAGAGGCGTCAGCATCAGGTGAAGCGGCAGCGGTGCAGACATCTTCCAGGACTGCAGTCACAGGCGTGCTGGGCGGGAATGTTCAGATTAATGCAGAGACAAATATCGGCGAAGATACTATTACCAATGCGGCAGCGGCAGCGGCGACTGCGGCGGCAGAGGCAAAGGTAAAGGCGGAAGAAAGGGAGCGCAATATTGTGATTCGCTTCCCTAAGCTGAGCCTGGTGGATAAAAAGTATCTGGATTACGAGGCACCGGAGTTTGACAATGAGATCACACTGCAGGAGTTGACCGGCCGGTTCCGGCTTTTTGCGGCCAGCCAGCTTCATCTCTATTATACGCCTGAAATTGTGCGGCGCTTCGTGGCAGGAATGGCGGCGAGCCGTCTGCTGATTCTGGAGGGTATTTCCGGTACCGGTAAAACGAGTCTTCCGTATTCCTTCAGCCGTTTTCTGAACAATCCGGCAACGCTTGTTTCGATTCAGCCTTCGTTCCGTGACCGTACAGAGCTGCTTGGCTATTTTAATGAGTTTTCCAGGCGGTTCAACGAGACGGAATTTCTCAGGGCAATGTATGAGGCAGGGTACCGTCAGGATCCCAGTTTTATCGTTCTCGATGAGATGAACCTGGCACGAATTGAATATTATTTTGCAGAGATGCTGTCTGTTCTGGAAATGCCGGGCAAGGATGAATGGGTACTGGATCTTGTTCCGACTGCGTGGTCGGGGGACCCGGCAAAACTGGAAGATGGAAAAATTCGCGTTCCGGATACGCTGTGGTTTGTAGGAACGGCCAATAATGACGATTCTACTTTCACTATTACAGATAAGGTGTATGACAGAGCTATTCCCATTGAAATCAATGAGCGTGCAGCTGCTTTTGCATGCGAACCGCAGCCGCAATGCTTGGTGACGTGCGAACATCTGGCAGAAATGTTTTGCAGGGCCAGGGAAGAACATCCGATCAGTGAGGAATCACTTGAAAAGATGGAGAAGCTGGATCAGTACCTGCAGACCCGCTTCAAACTGTCCTTCGGAAATCGTATCATAAAACAGATGCACGATTTTGTCCCTGTTTATGTAGCCTGCGGCGGGACAGAGCTGGGCGCAATGGATTATATTATTGCCCGGAAGATACTGAAAAAATTTGAGAGTATGAATGTAAGCTTTGTGCGGGATGAGATCAAGGGACTGATTGTATATATTGAGAAAACCTTTGGACGTGCCGAAATGCAGGACAGCAAAGAGTACCTTCAGAGAATACAGAATCTGTATTGACAGCACAGGACTCATGAACTGATTTCATAACAGAAGACGGAGAGCACAGCTTTCGGCTGATCCGGAAAATGGAGCCGGATTGAAAATGAGGAGAAGAGATGGCGAATACAATCAACGATTTATATCTGAAGTACGTCAATGAGGTGGGAAGCGCGCTGGAGAATGACCGCTATTTTCAGTATCTCTTTGAGATGGTGCGCAGCGGTGCTAACACGCTGGCACAGACAAACCAGGTATTGCACAAAGTGGTGGATGAGCAGTGGCTCTCCATCATTGAGGACAGCCTTGAAGCGATCAACAATATCATCGACAAACCGCGGCGTTTCGTCACGACCTGTGAGGAGGTAGTGCCGGTAGCGCTTGCAAAAAAGATATCTGCAGAGAGTGTTCGTCATCTCAGTATGAATACACAGTTTATTGCCAGTGATGAGGATGGTCAGATACATCCCACAAGAATTCTGAATGTATCTACGGAGGAATCCTATGATCTGTATGAGAACCGTTTTATCTATCATCTGATCCAGCGTCTTGTGACGTTTATCGATAAGCGCACGGATATTATTTTCTGGTCGACCGGAGACGAGAAGCGCAGCAGAATTTCCATGGAGAGTAAGGTCGGGGACGCCTACGAGGAAATTGAATACAAAATAGAGATGACGATCAAAAACCGTCAGAGCTTTGCTGAAAATGACAATGATAATATGCAGGTGTTTATGCGGATCGACCGTGTGAGACGTCTCGTTATGGCACTGCGGGGAAGTGCTTTCTGCAGTATAATGGAAGGCTGTGCCAAGGTGCGCAGCCCGATTCAGCGAACGAATCTGATGATGAAGGATCCGAATTACAGGAAGTGCTATAAGCTGTGGCAGTTCCTGGAGAGCTATGATGAGATCGGCTACACAATCGAACAGCAGGATACGGCGCTGGAATTTGATGAGGAGTACCTGTTTCAGCTTTATACAAACATGATTACGAATTATACCGTGTTTAAGAGCCTGCTTGAAAATGACAGCCGATATCCTGATGAGACTGCAGTGAAACAGCACAGGACAATGAAACCGAAATTCATAAAGGAAATTGTGGAGCAGGAGGTGGATGATTATGATCTGCCTGATGTTGAGATTAAAAAGGTGATTGTCGAAGAAGTCACACAGCGTCAGCTGGAGCTGGAGCAGGAACTGGCGGAGGAAACGGCCAGGAGAGAGGCTTTGGAGGCTGCAAAAGAGGATGCCGAAATCCGTGCGCAGCAGGCCGTATGGCAGCTGAAATCTGCACAGCAGGAGTTTTCTGAGTCTCAGGCGAGAGCTGTAAAGGAACTTGAGGAGACGAAAGAAAATGACGCGAAGGAACTTGAGCAGACGAAGATAAATGCACAAAGAGAACTGAGAGAGACGCAGGAAAAGGCGGCGAGAGAGCTGGCAGAGGCGAGAGCAAAAGCTGCAGAGGAACTGGCAGAGGTGCGGAAGAAAGCTGCAGAGGAGATTGAAAAAACAAGGGAAGAAGCAGCGCTGGAGCTTGCTCTGGCAAGAGAGCAGGCAGAGCGTGAACTGGCACTGATGCGTGAACAGGAAGGTTTCAGTAAAGTGGTGGAGAATCTTTCCAGGAGAAACCGTGTCGTGGGGCGCGGACGCAGAGTTCAGAAAAAAACACAGAAGCACTGACACAGAAATTGGATTGGGACAGACAGAATGAAAAGATGGCTGATGAATATATTAAATGTAATTTCGGTTCTCCTTATCGCAGCATCAGTTTTTGTGCTGTGCACAGTTGTGATGACGAGAAGAGGGGAGGCACCGTCCATTTTCGGTTATTCGATGTTCCGTGTCATGACAGGAAGTATGGAACCGGAAATTCGTGCAGATTCCCTGATTGTAGTAAAACAGGAGGAACCGTCCTCCATCAGACAGGGCGATATTATTTCCTATTATTCCTCTGATCCCCAGCTTGGTGGTGCTGTAAATACCCACCGCGTTGTGTCGGTGGAATGCAATGCAGATCATTACAGCTATGTGACCAGGGGGGATGCCAACGCACTGCCGGATCAATATCCCGTTGCAGAGGAAAGTCTGTTGGGCAAAGTAATTTATGTTTCATATCCGCTGGGTGTCGCAGTGAATATTATTTCTCAGCCTGTGGCATTCTTCCTTCTGATTCTGTTTCCGCTTATGGCTCTGCTGATTGTAAACCTGTGCCGTACAATTTCTTCGGCGCGAAAGATCATGAGAGCCGAGGAGGAGGCTGCCGTCCGGGAGGCGGTGGAAGAAGTCCGCAGGAAAAGACAGCAGCAAAAGGCCCTGGAGGATAACCGGTAACTGTTCACATTTTTATAGGTTTGCGAATCGTCTCCCTACTTGCCACAGCGCCAAAAGTGTTATATAATAGGAAAGTCTTTGGGACAGCATGCAAAGTATAGAAACAAAGGATGGTATAATTATGGCATTATTAGAAAAATGGAGAGAGACAGCATACTCTCAGGAAGCAGATAAAAAACAGCTTCAGCAGTTCTGGTCAGATTATTTTCTGACGGAAAAGGGGATTTATGAGAAGCTTCTGGAAAATCCGGAGGAGGCTGTTTCAGGTACGGTAAAGGAACTGGCTGAGAAATATGAGATTCCGCTCATGAAGATGGTAGGATTTCTGGATGGAATTAATGACAGCCTGAAGACTCCGAATCCCATTGACACCATGGAGGAGGATACGGTTGTCAGCCTTGATTTCGACAACGAAATGCTCTACAAGAACATGGTGGATGCAAAGGCAGACTGGCTGTATAATCTTCCTGCATGGGATCGGATTTTCGATGCGGAGAAAAAGAAAGCTCTGTATCTGGAAGCAAAGAAGATGAATACGATTGTAAAGGGATCGAAGGTCGGCAGAAACGATCCGTGTCCGTGCGGCAGCGGTAAGAAATATAAATACTGCTGCGGAAGATAACTGCCTATGAGACACGTTTTACAGACAGGATGCCTGGTTGCAGGTATCCTGTGCTTTTTTTATTTTGCGGCGATTGTACTGTATGTGGGAATGTCTGAGTGGTTTATGTGTATCTGGGCTGTCACAGGTGCCGTCTTCCTTCTGATATGGAGGTGCCTTGTGTATCAGGAAGCACACCCGGGCAGCGTGCTTCGCTTTGTGGCAGGAGCTGGAGGGCTGGTGTTGCTTGTGGGATTTGTATCTGCGGCAGTCATAGGAAGCAGGATTGTGGGTGCCATGGCGTCAAAACCGCAGGAAGGCCTTGATTATGTCCTTGTTCTCGGAGCACATGTAATCGGGACACAGCCTTCGAGGGCATTGCAGAAAAGGCTTGACCGGGCATTGGAATATGCAGAAGAAAACCGGGACACGGTATTTATCCTGTCGGGAGGACAGGGGGCGGATGAAGATATATCGGAAGCGGACTGTATGTATCGCTACCTGACGGAAAAAGGAATGGCACCTCAGCGCGTGCTGCTGGAGGACCGATCCACCAGCACGCTGGAGAATCTGAGATTTTCGGCAATGCTTCTTTCCAGGGAGGAGGACCGCATCGGGATATTGTCCAACAATTTTCATATATACAGAGCATTGCTGCTGGCAGAACGGGAAGGGTATCGTCATGTGTGCGGGATTCCGGCGCATTCTGACCTGTGGATGCAGCCTCACTATGTGCTGCGTGAGATCTGTGCGGTGCTGGTGCTGACGGTAAAGAAATAGCGGGACTTCCCGCTATTTTTATGCACAATTTACAAAAACGTTGCTTCCTTTTTGGGAATATGGCTGATTGAAAATACCTTGACATATATTTGGTAAAAGATTATAATCAAAACATAAAGTACACGTGTACGCAAAGTAAAAACGCATAATTAATAAATGAAAGTGAAGTATCGCTTTTTTATTTAAACAAAAATGTACACGTGAACGCAAAACGTAACCTTATACAAAATCAACAAAATGGAGGTAATGAAATGAAAAAGAAATTAATGTGCGCACTGGTGGCAGCTTCTATGGCAGCTTCTATGGCAGCTTCAGCATTCGGAGGAATGACAGGCTTCGCAGGGGAGAGCGCAGAGCCCATCACCCTGTCTGTATGGGCACCGTTTACCGGCTCAGATGGTGATGTACTCCGTGAGATCATCAGCAATTACAACGAGACAAACACAGACAACATTACAGTGGAGATTGACATTATGGACAATGCGACGCTGCAGTCCAAGCTCCCGACCGCAGTTTCCACCGGTACAGGTCCGTCCTTCGTTCTGGTAGGAATTGAGTACCTGGAGCAGTATGCGCAGAACGGTCTGATCGAGGATATCAGTGACTTCTGGGAGACGACAGGTGTTGACAAGAGTAATTATTATGAGAATGTGCTTGCAAAATCCTACATCGGAGAGACTCTGTACGGCGTACCGATGCAGTATAATCTGCAGTACCTCTACTATAATAAGGATATTTTTGCAGATGCAGGACTTGATCCCGAGGCTCCGCCCACAACGATGGATGAGCTGAAGGAAGCGGCTGTTGCCTGCACAGATTCTTCAAAGCACATTTACGGTATCGGTCTTCCGTATGACTATGGTTATTACTGCGAATATCTCTGGGCAAATGGCGGTGACGTCATCAATGAGGAAGGTACAGAAAATCTTCTGAATTCTCAGGAAAATATTGATACACTTACATGGATTCAGGATCTTGTTCTGAATGAGGGTGTTTCTTCACAGGGTCTGACAGCAGCCGATGCAGACACGATGTTCCAGTCAGGACAGCTTGCCATGTACACCAGTGGTCCGTGGAACATCAACGGACTTACACAGCTCGGTGTGAACTATGGCATCACGGCAATTCCGGCAGGTAGCGCCGGCGCATTTTCACCGGAAGGCGGATGCTCTTACATGCTGACAAAGGGAGCCGATGAAGCAACAAAGGCAGCTGTGTATAATTTCATGGCATTCTGGCTGTCTGATGCAACTCTGAAAGAGTGGTCCAACAGAAACGGTTTTCCGGTTTGGTCCTATTCTGTACTTGAGGATGAAGAGATCAAAGCAAATGAAATCCTCAGCAGTGTTTCCAAAGCATCGGAGATCGGCCGCGACTGGCATCTTGGACTTGCAATCGGAAGCCAGGTTGACAACGATGTCATGGTACCGATGATGGAAAAAATTCTGTCAGGCTCAGACGTGGCTGAGAGTGTACAGGAAGCATCTGATATTCTGGATGGTGTTATTGCAGGTCAGTAAAAGAGAATTACAGGACATAGCTGACAATCATCTGCCTGCGTTTCTTTTATGGGAACGCAGGCAAATGTGTTACAAGGGTTACTGTTCACGTGCCACGACCTGTATATACAGGCGATACCGATGATCATGGGAGAATTTGACATGAAAAGTATGGGTGTGAAAAAAAAGAAGAGCGGCCTGCAGAATCAGAAGCTGGCATATCTGTTCCTGGCTCCGGCGCTTCTTATATTAACAGTATTCGTTTTTGTCCCGCTGTTCGGGGCTGTAGGCATCAGCCTGATGAATATCGATATTTATATGAATGACATTTCCTTTGCGGGACTGACCAATTATATCAGAATGTTCCAGGACAGCAGAGTCCATAACGCTACCTTCAATACCTTTTATTTTGCTGTTCTCGAAGTGCCGCTTCAGGTACTGCTGGCACTTCTGCTCGTAATGTTTATGACGAAAAATACCAGATTCCACAAGCTGCTGCGCACGACATTCTATCTTCCGTATGTTTGCTCCATGACGGCAGTCAGCATTATGTGGTCCATGCTGCTGAATCAGAATTACGGAATGCTTCCGTATCTGCTTGGCAGGCTGGGGATTCAGATGCCGAACCTCCTGACAAATACCACATGGGCCATGCCAACCGTTATTCTGGTGACTGTGTGGAAAGGGTTTGGATATACACTGACCGTTCTTTCTGCTGCAGCACTCGGCGTATCAAATTCGCTGTACGAGGCAGCAGAGCTGGATGGAGCTACCGGAATCCAGAAATTCCTGTATGTCACAGTACCGGGAATCCGTGAGACGATCGGCTTCTGTACGGTGACAACACTGATTATGGCGCTTCAGGTGTTTGACCAGATTTACGTAATGACCAGCGGAGGGCCGCAGTATAAGACAGAGACACTGGTGGGCTATATTTATAACAGAGGCTTCCAGACTGCGCCGTATGACCTGGGGTATGCTTCTTCCATAGCCGTTTATCTGTTCCTGATGATTGCAGTCGTTACGTTCCTGCTTCGCAGGTACGCATTCGGACAGGGAGGTGATGAGGAATGAAAAAGCGCAGAGTAAGTGGCTTTGATCTGGTGGGTTATATTGTGCTGACAGTCATGATGCTTCTTGTGGTGCTTCCGCTCCTGTGGCTGCTGGCATCCTCCTTTAAATCGGATGCCGATGTGATTAAGTGGCCTCCGAAATTTTTCCCGGAGCAGTGGGTGGCGCTGCAGTATCAGTACGTTGTAAAGACGATCCCTGTTCTGAAAATGCTTGGCAATACCATTGCATTTGCCGGAGGCGTGACAGTGATCAGCCTTGTAGTTGACTCAATGGCTGCGTATGCGTTTTCCAGAATGCAGTTTCGCGGAAGAAAGGTGCTCTTTGGTATTATTCTTCTGACTATGATGATTCCGTTCCAGGTTATCATGATTCCACTGTATCTGGAGGAATTTTCACTGAAGATTCTGAACACGTACGCAGGACTGATTCTTCCTCGTGCAGCCAGTGCATACGGTATTTACATGCTGACCTCCTTCTTCACAGGCATACCGAAATCTCTGGACGAGGCAGCGCGCATCGACGGCATGAAGGAATGGCAGATTTATACGCGGATCATAACACCGCTGGCCAAGCCGGCACTGGTAACTCTCGGCATTTACCATTTCATGAATAACTGGAACGACCTGCTTTATCCGATGATGTTGACAAGCTCGTCGGATATGCGTACACTGTCCGCAGGCCTTGCTATCCTGGTAGGTACCAACTCCATCAAATTCGGACCGACGCTGGCGGCGACAGTGATTTCCATTGCACCGCTGCTGATTCTGTTCCTGTTCGGACAGAGGTTCTTTATGGAAGGAATCGCTACTTCAGGCATGAAAGAATAATCAGACACAGAAAGGGTACTTTTTATGGAAAAGACAACAATACTGGTACATAAACGGTTTACACAGGGCGAGATTGATCCGCGGATTTACGGTTCCTTCGTTGAGCACATGGGGCGCGTCGTGTATTCCGGCATCTATGAGCCGGAGCATCCGTCTGCCGACGAAAACGGCTTCCGGCAGGATGTCATGGAGCTGGTAAAAAAGATGGGTGTGACGGCGGTTCGCTATCCCGGCGGCAACTTTGTCTCCAACTATGACTGGAGAAACGGCATCGGGCCGGTGGAAAACAGGCCGCGGAAGATTGACCTGGCGTGGAAAAGCATTGAGACCAACGAGGTCGGGACGGACGAATTTATGAAATGGGCGGACAGGACGGGAATTTCTCCGGTCTTTGCAGTCAATCTCGGGACGAAGGGTATTGAAAATGCAGTATCTCTGCTGGAATACTGTAATTTCCCGGCAGGCTCCGAGTACAGCGAGCTGCGCCGCAGCTACGGCCATGAAGAACCGTACAGGATCAAAACGTGGTGTCTTGGCAATGAGATGGACGGAGACTGGCAGATCGGTCACAAGACGGCAGAGGAGTACGGACGTCTGGCTTATGAGGCAGGGAAGGCCATGAAGCTGCTGGATCCTGAGATTGAGCTTGTGGTCTGCGGCAGTTCCATGTCGACAAATGCCACATTCGGGGAGTGGGAAAGGATTGTTCTGGAACACACGTATAACTGTGCAGACTATATCTCTCTCCACCAGTATTACGGCGGACAGGAAAAGGGAACGGCAGAATTTCTGGCCCAGTCTCTGGATATGGAGCGGTATATTCGCACCGTCTGCAATATCTGTGATATGATCATGGTGCAGAAGCATTCGGAAAAGAAGCTCAATATCTGTTTCGATGAGTGGGGCGTATGGTCGATTCCGGACAAGGAAGTTCAGGCAAAGGTGGAGCAGAATCCGTGGCAGGTGGCTCCGGCGATCAGCGAGCAGATCTACTCCATGGAGGATGCACTGCTGTTTGCGGAGATGCTGATGAATCTGATCCGTTTTTCTGACCGCGTGAAAATTGCATGTCAGTCGCTGCTGACCAATATCAGCGCCTGTATCATGACGGAGCGGGGCGGTGAGGCATGGGTACAGCCGATCTACTATCCGTTTTCCTGGATGGCCCGGTATGGACGGGGTGTGGTGATGGAGACGAAGAGCGAAGGTCCGGCCTACCGGACACCGTCGTTTGCGAAAGTGCCGTATATTGACCACATCGTGGTATACAATGAATCTGACAGCGAGCTGGCCCTGTTTCTGGTGAATCGTACGGAGAAAAAGACAGAGGCGGACTTTGAATTTCAGATGTTTGAGATCGGTGAGGTGCTGGAATCCGGTGTGCTGCATCATGAAGATAAGAAGGCGACAAACCTGGAGGACCATGACTGTGTGAAGCCGCAGGAAATCCACAACTGGACGAAAAAGGGAAGCCATCTCAGCTGTATCATGGAACCGCTGTCCTTCCAGATGATCAGAATCAAAGTGAAAATGATGATATAAAACAAGTGAAATTTTCCACAATGCATGATATGATAAGGTTAAATGTTTTCAGTTTCAGGAGGAAGATTGTGGGAATTACAACGAAAGATCTGGCCCAGATGTGCGGCGTTTCCAGGACAACCGTACACCGGGCACTCAGCGGCGTAGGGCGGATTCACCCCGATACAAAAGAAATGATCCTGCGCATTGCCAGGGAGAATGATTACCGCCCTGATCTGCTGGCACGCGGTCTCGTAAAAGGCAGGACATTCAATATCGGAATTGTGGTGCTGGACGTAAAGAACCGGTATTTTGCAGAGATGGTCAGTGTCATCGGTGCAGAGGCGAATCGCAGAGGTTACTGCATGAATATCATGCTTCATGACAATGACAGGGAGACCGAGAAGGAGCAGATGACAAGACTGGCTGCTTATCATGTGGATGGGATTATTCTTTCTTCCGTCAACGAGGGGGAGGAGTACAGAGCATTTCTGGAAAGCTTGGATGTTCCCATTGTTACTGTGGACAATAAAATTACAGACGGACTTCCCTTTGTGAGCATTGACCAGAGAAAGGCAATGCAGTCTGCGGCAGAGCGTCTTTACAGGAAGGGCTACCGCAGACTTGTATATGTCTGTCCGACATTTGCGGACAGCGGGAAGCTGAATATGTATGTGCACCGGGAACGTCTCCGTGGTTTTGAAGATGCACAGAAATCCTTCCCGGATATGGAACCGATGTATCTGACGGACTGGAGATATCTGGAGCAGGCAGAGCAGCTTATTGACCGTGAAAAAAGGACGGCGTTTCTCTGCGCGGCTGACAGCTTTGCGCTGGATCTGATGAAGCAGCTTCGGAAAAACGGACTGAAAACTCCGGCCGATTACGGGATTTCCGGGTTTGACAATATCGACACGCTGGATTACGTTTCCCCGAGACTTGCAACAGTGTCCAATGATGTGCAGGATGTGGCAGTAACTGCGGCGGGACTGCTGTTCGAGCTGATAGAGGGCGGGCAGGATGAAGGGCTGGACTGTACCAGAATTCTTCCTCATACTCTGATTGAGGGGGAAACCGTATAGGAGCAGAAAAAGGTCAGAAAAATCATTGATAAAAACTTGACGTTTCTGTGATTATCTGGTATACTTAGTGGCAGTTAAAGGTTTTGATTGCTGACGGATCAGTGGAGCACCACAAGGTAATCAAAATAATAGTTGCGTCGACCGTCTGGACAGCATTTGTTTTTCAAGTGTTGTCCTTTTTTATTCGGCTGGCGGACCGCTTTAACAGACAAAACATTATCTATGAAAGTAGAGAAGATACTGTACGTTAAGTGTCACACGATGGGAAGGTCTTTATGTGAACGAAGGAGTTTCTCCGCGTTACGGTATCGCTTCCGCTACTGCGTTAAGATGGATTGTACATGGTCCCTTTGCGCAGTTTTTTTGTTGCATAAATTGCCAGGTGGACAGCAGAAGCCTGTTGGTTCTGCTCCGTATCTGGAAACGGCGTAAGGGAAATGGAGATTCATCGGCAGAATACCGGTACCCGGTATTCGATTATACCCATGAGGGGCAGAAAAGAAAAGCGTCCCCCCAGGACGCGGCAGATGAAAGGAGATTTTTAGCTATGGGATTCAAATCAGACATTGAGATTGCACAGGAAACCGTGATGTCACCAATTACGGAGATCGCAGCAAAGGCGGGAATTGATCCGAAATATCTGGAGCAGTACGGAAATTACAAGGCAAAGATTGACTACAACCTTCTGAAAGAGACAGACAAGCCGGACGGAAAACTGGTTCTCGTGACAGCTATCAACCCGACACCGGCAGGAGAAGGAAAGACAACTACGACAGTAGGTCTTGCAGACGGTCTCCAGAAGCTTGGCAAGAAC
>SFEV01000050.1 GCA_004557975.1 Lachnospiraceae bacterium | reverse complement strand
TCTTTTCGCAAAGCAAGGGCGGATATCTGTCCGCCCTCTTTTTTGTGTCTTATTTTCTGATTCCGAGCTTTGCAATCAGTGTACGGTATCCTTCCAGATCTGTCTTCTTCAGATAAGCAAGAAGTCCACGTCTCTGACCAACCATTTTCAGAAGTCCTCTTCTGGAATGATGATCCTTCGGATGTGTCTGAAGATGTGCTGTCAGCTCCTGGATTCTGGCTGTCAGAACTGCGATCTGTACTTCCGGTGAACCTGTGTCGCCCGGTGTTCTTGCATACTCGTTGATAATTGCTGTTTTCTTCTCTTTGGAAATCATGGTATTACTCCTCCTGTTTTTTAATCGCCTGTCACTAAGAAACCGGTCGGAGACTCCACGTTTCTGAGTAACGGCTGAAATTCATACTTGATAACTATAGCATATGAAAGCTGTTACGTCAACTGAAAATACACAGTTCTGTATATCAATTTCTGCATTACAGGTCTGCATAAAAATCCGGTACGCCATTTCCCGTGATGGCCTCATTTTTTCTCACTTCTTACAGCTCTATACGCGCCGCATACATCAAAAACAGAATGCAGCCGCATACAATGCAAAGAACACCTGCCGTGTTCAGACAGCCCGCCAGGAGCTTCCAGCGATCTCTCTTTGCAACACAGTATTCCTGAGGATTCTCCGGATTATACAGAATCTGAATTTTCTGATTCATTTTATAAGGAGATGGGTAGGGATCTCCCTTATCCTTCACTTTTACCGGTCTGCCGTCAGCATAAAATTCAAAGACCGCCAACTGTCTGTTGCGAAACTGTGACAGCGCAAAAGCATCTGAGCGAGGCTCCGTTATGATATCGACGACCTTTGCCTCAGCATGACCTCTGTATCTTCTCTGGCGTGCTGCATAACCGTTCAGGATGACCCCTCCCAAAACGAAGACCAATCCCAGAACCATCATGACGCAGCTCATATTCCAAAAATCAGTTGACACGGAAAAACTCCTTTCCTGCCTGTATATCAAACTCCATCTGGAGCTTCAGTGCTTCCACTGAAGGAAACTTCTGTTCCGGCCTGCGAAATTTGCGGATACAGACCTCTGCCTCACACCCGTACAGTTCCTCATCCACACCATACAGGTACGTCTCCACACCGAGAAAGCTGCCGTCCACCGTCGGTTTATATCCTATATTCGTCATGCCGTGGCAGTTCAGTTTTCCGCAGATTACGTCGCTGTAATAGACACCCTCAGGTGGGAGAAGTTTGAGATGTCCCGGTATCTGATTGATGGTCGGCATTCCGATTCTGCGTCCCAGCTGTTTTCCATGCAAAACAGTCCCGCAGACAGGATACGGAAAACCAAGCAGCGTCTGTACTGTATCCATATCCGCGCGTGCCAGCGCTTCTTTTACGTACGTGCTGCTGATTTCTCTTCCCTCATAGCACTCCTTTTCAATTACGAAAAGTGTATATCCGTATTTTTTCTGAAGCGATTCCAGAAGTCTGACATCGCCGCTCCTGCCCCGCCCAAACCGGAAATCCGTGCCAACCACAATATATTTTGCCTTCAGCCTGTCCGTCAGAACGGAAGAAATAAATTCCTCCGCTTCCATTCCGAGAATTTCCGGTACAAATGGACATTTGATCATACAGTCAACACCCATCCGCTCCAGAATATTGCGCTTTTCCCGGACAGTCAGAAGGGACGGCTTTGTCTCAGGTGCAATGGTAAACACAATTCCCTGCATATGCTCTTTACGCTGCAGGCGGACAATCTCCCGAATCAGTTTCTGATGTCCCCTGTGAAGCCCCTCAAACTTGCCGAGGGTGATCGCTGAGGGAACATCTGAATAAAAATCTGTCGTATTACATATATATTTCATCTGTTTCCTGTCTGCTCCTTTTCCCGGCTTCTCTGCCTTCACTGATGCGCTCCTACAGAAACATTTTCACCGGGCGGCAGCAGTGTCTCTGTTCCATCCACTGATATACCGCCAGAAATGAACCGTCCGCACTGTAGACACGAAACTGTGTACCGTCCGGGAATTTCCGGAAAGCGCGTTTTTCC
This sequence comes from Lachnospiraceae bacterium, assembly GCA_004557975.1. GTDB lineage: Bacteria > Bacillota > Clostridia > Lachnospirales > Lachnospiraceae > Choladousia. The sequence continues at coordinate 16,925 of SFEV01000050.1, read as the reverse complement.
GGGTATAATGCGCTGCTGCTTTCTCTGTTCTCTTCTTCCGGAAAACCGGGAGTCTGCACGTCATCTCCGGACATTATTTCGCTCCTCCCGTCCGTCTCTCTCTGCAAAGCGGGATATTGTCCGCAGTCTCCAAATACGCAGCCGCGAAGCAGCTGTATATTCAGAGGATTTCCGTTTCTTACGAAGCGCTCTGATTCCGCTGACAGTATCAGCATCCTTAATCCCTCAAAAACTGAATCTGTAGTTCTTACTGCCGTATCAAGCTTTCCATCATCACGAAGAGCCTCTATCTCATCCAGCCGCAGACTGTCAGGCAGCTCAAATGGTCCGACTTTCGTTCTGAGCAGAGACTTCATACATCCACCACAGCCCAGCGCCTCTCCGATATCATGACACAAGGTTCTGATATATGTTCCCTTAGAACAGGTGACAGTCATCACAACCTCAGGGAGAGACACCTGCTCGATACTTATCTCATATACTGTGATTCTGCGCGGTCTGCGTTCCACCTCAATGCCCTGGCGCGCCAGCTCATACAGCTTTTTCCCATTTACCTTCAATGCGGAATACATGGGCGGTATCTGCTCCTGATCGCCGACAAAGCGACGTATGCAGGTACGTACATCCGACTCGCTGCATGTGACTGGTCGTTCTTCTATTACTGTTCCCGTCATGTCCTGTGTATCCGTGGAAACGCCGAGCACCATGACTGCCTGATACGTTTTCCGTCTGTCAGTCAGCAGATCGCAGACCTTCGTCGCTTTTCCAAGGCAAACCGGAAGCACACCCTGTGCCTCCGGATCAAGAGTGCCTGTATGACCGATTTTTTTCTGTTTCAGGATTCCGCGAAGCTTTGCCACGACATCGTGGGAGGTGTACCCGCTCTCTTTATAAACATTGATAATTCCGTCAATCATACCTGCTGCTTCTCTTCATTCTGTTTTTTGCGCAGCTGCTTTTCCATGTGCAGCGTAATATTATTGACCACATCATAAATACTGCCCTGCATATTGCAGCCCGCCGCCCTGATGTGACCGCCGCCGCCAAAGTAGCTGGCAATCTCACTTACATCTATGATTTCTTTGGAGCGCATACTGACCTTATACTCGTGAGATTTTATCTCGTAGAGGAAGATCGCAGCCTCTGTCCCCGCCGTACTCATGAGAATCTGCACAATTCCGTCCAGATCGGACGGCTCCACGCAGTAGAAATCCATATCCTTTTTTCTGATTGCACTGAAAATGATTTTTTTATCCAACAGGAGAATGCTCTCCAGCAGCGCTCTGCCAAGAATCTGATTCTGATGGTACGTCTTTTCATAATATGTTGTATTGATAATCTGAGAACAGTTGATTCCCTTTCGCATCAGCTTCGCCGCAATCTCCATGGTCTCCGGAGATGTACAGGAATGGCGGAACACACCTGTGTCATGAACAATGCCCATGTAAAGCGCTTCCGCTGTGTGAAACGGTATCTTTTCTTCATCAAGCACTGTAAATATCAGCTCTGATGTGGAGCTTGCCTGCGGAACAATGTAGTTTACATCGCCAAAACCACCATTGCTGATATGATGGTCAATGCAGACTGAATGCTTTGCTTTCCCGAGAAGTTTACCCGCAGCTCCGAGACGTTTCTCATCCGCACAGTCGAGACAGAAGAAAACATCCGGTTCCTCCGTCTCATCAATTTCATGGCGGATTTCATCCACTCCGCAGACATTGCGGTATGCGTTCGGGGTTTCCTCCAGATATACTTTACAGCTGACCTCAGGATAATTCTCTCTGATATAAAAATACAGGCCGAGACAGGAACCGATCGCGTCACCATCCGGACGGATATGTCCCGCTATCACTGCTGTCCGCACACCATTCATTTCTTTTGCAAGATTAATCATCAAGCTCATCCCTCTCTTCACCGTGTCCTGTCTTCACCACATCATCAATAAGCTTCGACATATTCACACCGTATGCAATAGACTGATCCAGAATAAAACGGATTTCCGGCGTGTTGCGCAGATTCACGCTGCGTGCAAGCTGCCGGCGGATATATCCCTCGGCACACTTAAGCCCTGCAAGTGTATCTGCGGCAGCCTTCTCATCCCCCAGCACAGAGATGTATGCCTTGCATGTCTTCAGATCAGGCGCAACCTCCACAGCCACCACCGAAGTCATCGGTGCAATCCTCGGGTCCTTGATTTCATTCTGAATAATCAGGGACAGCTCTTTTTGGACCTCGCCGTTGATTCGGGTATTCTTAATACTGTTTTTTCTCATTCTGATTCCTGCTTTCTGAATTTTTGTATTTGAGACGTGAGACCTCCATTCTGTCGGATACATGCCTCGCCTCTACTGTTGAGACGTGAGACCTCCATTACGCTTCGCTCCATGTCGGTCACGGGCATTCGCCCTATAAAACCGGCATCCAACAGCCAGGTCTGCAAGCAGCCCCGGCTGTCAGATACCAGTTTTGCACGTCTCATTGCTAGCGTGGAACCTCCACCATAATATACGCTTCGACTTTGTCTTCTTCTTTGATGTCGTTGAATTTTTCGAAGACGAGACCGCACTCGTATCCGGCTTTTACTTCTTTGACATCGTCTTTGAATCGCTTCAGGGAAGCAAGGCCACCGTCAAATATTACTTTGCCTTCACGGGAGATACGTGCGGAGCAGTTTCTCTGGAAGACACCGTCTGTGACGTAAGCACCTGCGATCGTTCCGACACCGGATGCTTTGAAGGTCTGACGCACTTCTGCGTGGCCGATCACTTTCTCCTCAAAGATCGGATCAAGCATACCCTTCATGGCCGCCTCAACGTCTGCAATCGCATCGTAGATAACGCGATACAGACGCACATCAACGCCCTCACGCTCTGCCGTCGCCTTTGCCATGGCATCAGGACGTACATTGAAACCGATGATGATCGCATTGGATGCGGATGCCAGAATCACATCAGACTCATTGATTGCTCCTACACCGCCGTGAATGATCTTTACGATGACTTCATCGTTGGACAGTTTCAGAAGACTCTGTTTCACTGCCTCCACAGAACCCTGTACGTCTGCCTTGACGATAATATCGAGCTCTTTGAGATTGCCTGCCTGAATCTGTGAGAACAGGTCATCCAGTGACATTCTGGACTTCGTATCCTCGAGCATACGCTCTCTGCCCTCGCTGATAAACGTCTCTGCGAAGCTTCTCGCTTCCTTTTCATTGTCCATCGCCATGAATACTTCACCGGCATTGGGCACGTCGCTCAGTCCGAGAATCTCTACCGGAGTGGAAGGACCTGCTTCCTTGACACGGCGTCCCTTGTCATCCATCATGGCTCTTACCTTACCGTAGCAGGAGCCAGCAGCCACAGGATCTCCCACACGCAGTGTACCCTTCTGTACAAGAACGGTAGCCACCGGACCCTTGCCCTTATCCAGCTCTGCCTCAATCACAAGACCTCTCGCTTTTCTCTTCGGGTTGGCGCGCAGCTCTGCCACCTCTGCAGTCAGAAGAATCATCTCAAGGAGGGAATCGATACCCTCATGTGTGTGTGCAGATACCGGTACGCATACGGTGCTTCCACCCCAGTCCTCCGGAATCAGTTCATACTCGGAGAGTTCCTGCTTTACTCTGTCGATGTTTGCGCTGGGCTTGTCGATCTTGTTGATCGCAACAATAATTTCAATACCGGCTGCCTTCGCGTGATTGATCGCCTCGATGGTCTGCGGCATGACACCGTCGTCCGCTGCCACAACAAGGATCGCGATATCTGTCGCGTTGGCACCTCTCATACGCATGGCGGTAAACGCCTCATGTCCCGGTGTATCAAGGAAAGTAATCCTCTGTCCGTTGATTGAAACCACATACGCTCCAATGTGCTGTGTGATTCCGCCGGCCTCCTTGTCGATGACGTGTGTATCTCTGATTGCATCGAGCAGAGATGTCTTACCATGGTCAACATGACCCATGACGCAGACAACCGGTGAACGCGGAACAAGTGTCTCCTCCGCTTCCTCTTCCTCTTTCAGAAGCTCCTCAAGGACATTTACCTTTACTTCTTTTTCACATATACAGTTAAACTCCAGGGCAATTTCCTCTGCCTTGTCAAAATCAATTTCCTGATTTACCGTCACCATAGTACCCTGGAGAAACAGCTTCTTTACAATTACAGAAGGCTGCACCTTCATAGCCTCTGCCAGTTCAGAAATTGTCAGCTTCTCCGGAAGAGTGATGGTACGGATGGTTTCCTCCGGCTTTTCTGCCGGCTTCTGTACCGGAACCTTCGGCTGCTGCCCCTTCTTCGGTCCGCCCTTCTGATTCTGGCGAACATTCTTTTCCATACGATCCAGCTTTTCGCCCTTATCGGCACGGTTTCTGTCGCCGCGCTCCGTGCGCTTTCTGCTCTCTTTCTCAAGAGGCTTTGACTCTACCGGTGCTTTCGGAATACTGGAACTGCGTCCGCCCTGACCGCGTGACTGGCCGCCATCCTGATAACGTCCGCCGTTTCCCGTACCGCGTCCCGGCTGTGCCTGACTTCTGCCGCCATCCTGGTAACGTCCTCCCTGGCTGCGGCTGCCATCCTGACTTCTGCTTCCATCCTGATAACGTCCGCCCTGAGTTCTTGTCTGGCCGGACTGGCTGCGTGATCCGCCATCCTGGCTGCGGTTTCCGTATCCGCGTGATCCGCCTTCCTGACTTCTGCCGCCATCCTGATAACGTCCTCCCTGGGATCTTGTCTGGCCGGACTGACCGCGTGATCCGCCATCCTGGCTGCGGCTGCCGTCCTGATAACGTCCGCCCTGAGGCCTTGTTCCCTGCTGATTCTGCGGTCTTGCGCCCTGCTGTCCCTGGGATCTTGCACCCTGCTGTCCCTGACCTCTGCTCTGAGATCTGTCAGTCTGCGGGCTCTGTGCTCTGTCAGCCTGCTGTCCCTGCGGTCTGTCAGCCTGGGAACTCTGCGCTTTTGCTTCCGGCTGTACCTTTGTCTCAGCCTGCGGTCTTGTATCTGCCGGCGCCTTCACTTCAGCCTGCGGCTTTACCTCCTGTGCACGGATCTCTGTCTGAACCTTCGGTGCTTCCGTTGCCGGAGCTTTCACATTCTGAGCAGCGGTATTCTCCGTCTTTACAGGTGCATTCTCCGGTACCTGCTGACTCTGCGGTCTTGCTCCTGCCGCGCCCTGCGGACGTGCACCTGTCTGGCTCTGCGGTCTTGTACCTGCCGCACCCTGCGGTCTCGCTCCTGCCTGGCCCTGCGGTCTCGCTCCTGCTGCACCCTGAGGCTTTGCCCCAGCCTGACCCTGCGGTCTCGGTCTGCTACCCGGTTTCACCATGCCGGTCTTACTGTTCTGAGGACGGAACACCTGAATAATATTCTTTTTCTTTGGCTGTGCTCCCGGCTCCGCCCCAGCCTTCTTCGCTGCATCTGTATTCTGATTCTGCTGCATCTGCTCATCCTCCCTTATCTTTACCGGTCTGCGGCCAAATGCCGCCCTGATTTTCCCGGCGTCTGTTTCTTCCACATTACTCATATGACTTTTGGCTTCAATCCCAATCTTCTTCAACGCTGCAATAATATCTCTGTTTTCTTTTCCCAGTTCTTTCGCAAGCTCATGAACCCTGATTCTCGCCATTCAAACAACCTCCGTCCTCTACGTTCTCAAGCTTCTTTTTTATGGACTGTGCCAGACCCGGGTCTGTAACAGCAAGCGATGCACGGAATTCACATCCGATCGCCGCGCCCAGCTCTGTTTTGGTTCCATAAAAAAATACAGGTACTTCGTAAAAGGTACACATATTGCGAAACTTCTTTTTCGTATTCTCAGAAGCCTCTGACGAAACGATTACCAGGCCGGCTTTTCCTGATTTCACGGCGTTTTCCGTCTGAAATTCACCTGCCGCAATCTTACCTGCTTTTTTTGCAATACTTACAAGCGATAATACGCTATTTCTTTTCAATCGATTCAATCTCCTTCTTAAGACTCTCGTACGTCTCTTCCGGCACTTTCATTTTCAGGGAACGCTCCAGTCCCCTGTTCTTTACTGCTTTTTCAAAACATTCCATAGAACAGCAGACGTAAGCGCCCCGCCCGTTCTTTCTGCCGGTCGTATCAAGGACGATCTCACCCTCCGACGTGCAGAGAATCCGCATCATTTCTTTTTTTCCTTTCATCTCCTGACATCCCGTACATTTACGCAACGGAATTCGCTTTCCCTGAACTGCCATATCCTACTCCTGTCTGTCTTCCTCCGGAATCAGCTCTTCCCCGGAATAATTCTCGTCCTGATATTCGTCTCCGTCCTGATATCCTTCCTCATACTCCTCCTGGAAATAGCCGTCCTCCTCGTAGTATTCACCGTCTTCGTAATATTCATCATTATCGTAATAATCTTCCTCGTATTCCAGAAGATCACCGGACTCTCTCGCCTGGGTCTCACTCTTGATGTCGATCTTGAAGCCGGTCAGACGCGCTGCAAGTCTCGCGTTCTGTCCTTCTTTGCCGATTGCCAGGGAAAGCTGGTAATCCGGAACAACTACCTTCGCCGTCTTCTCATCGCCGTCAGCAATAACAGAAATCACCTTCGCCGGGCTCAGTGCATTCTCAATCAGAAGCGCCGGGTTTTCATTCCAGTTAATGATGTCTATTTTTTCACCGTGAAGCTCCTCAACAACGGCATTGACACGTGCTCCGTTCAGTCCGACGCACGCTCCCACCGGATCCACATCCGGATTGTTGGACCATACGGCAATCTTCGTTCTGCTGCCGGCCTCACGGGCGATACTCTTGATCTCAACAGTTCCGTCGCGCACCTCCGTTACCTCTGCCTCAAACAACCGCTTCACCAGTTCCGGATGAGTACGTGAAACAAGGATCTTCGGTCCCTTCGGCGTATCCTTGACCTCAAGTACGTACAGCTTGATACGCTCTGTCGGACGGTACGTCTCCCCGCGGATCATCTCCTCACTGTTGAGCATTGCATCAACCTTACCCAGATTGATGCTGACATTTCTGCCGACGTATCGCTGGACAATACCTGTCACAATATCCTTTTCCTTCTCATAGTACTCATTATAGAGAACCTTTCGTTCTTCCTCGCGGATCTTCTGGAGGATCACATTTTTTGCATTCTGTGTCGCAATACGCCCGAACTCCTTTGACTTGATGTCGACACGGACCACATCCCCAAGCTCGTATCTGGAATCCTTAAGCTTTGCGTTGGTCAGGCTGATCTCCGCCAGCTCATCCTCAACCTTTTCCACCACCGTCTTTTCCGCATAAACCTCAAATTCACATGTCTGCGGGTCAATATTTACGACAACATTATTTGCCTCTGCCTTGCCGTAATGATTCTTGCACGCCTGAAGAAGTGACTGCTTGATCGCATCGAGCAGCGTTTCTTTGCTGATGTTCTTTTCTTTTTCAAGAATCGTCAGTGCTTCAAACAACTCGTTATTCATGATTGTATCCTCCCTGTCAGAAATCGAATGCCAGCCTTACCAGCGCGATGTCCGTCCGCTGGAACTCCATCGTTTCTTCGTTTTCCAGTTCTATTACTATTTTTTCCTTGTCATAGTCCTTCAGGATTCCAGTAAAATCTTTTTGATGATTGATCGCCCGGAATGTTCGCACATCAACCTCTTCTCCGATGCTGCGTGCAAAATCCTTATCCTTTCGGAGCGGACGGCCGAGACCCGGTGAGCTCACCTCCAGAATATAGGCATCATCAATAAAATCATGTTCATCCAGCAGATCGCTGAGTGCCCTGCTGATCACTTCACAGTCATCTACGGTTATTCCGCCCGGCTTGTCAATGTAAGCCCGCAGATACCAGTTTCCGCCTTCCTTTACATACTCCACATCCACCAGCTCAAACTGATGCTCCTCAATCAACGGCATCAGCAGTTCTTCTGTCTTCTGCTCGTATGTCTCTCTTTTACTCATCCACAGCCCTCCTGGTCTACACTTTCTCAATCTACAAATAAGAGTGAACCGTCGGTCCACTCTTATTTATCAGTTACCATATTAAATTCTTCCTCATCATAGCACCATTTTTGCGGAAATGCAAGCCCTTTATTCAAAAGCATTGCTGCATGTGATACCGATAACTGTATCTTTCGGAAAATGATTGTCCGAATCTGTGTAGATCATGACCTCGCACATCTGGTCATACGCTTTCTCATTATATGTGCAGTAACTGAAAATCTCACTGCTGTCGTCCAGCTCATACGCAATACCGTGTTCCTCCAAAAGCCCGAGAAGCTCCTCTGTCGTCATTCCGATCCGGATATCTCCGGCCAGAGCTCCGTCTGTCTCCAGAGTATAGCCGCCCACCTCCAGTTCCTCGATCCAGCAATTCTGCGGAATTGTCGCATAGCTTTCCCGGTTCACAACCGTCTGGCGGATTTCAAGGCCACCCTTTCGCAATGTCACCCAGCCGAAATAACCTGCTGCAATCACACCGTCACTCTCTCCCTCGTCCAGCTCCCAGCCATCTGAGATCAGAACGCTCACAGGTACCGGCAGCCGGTAGACCTGACTGTCCATCTCAATCTCATAATCTGTCGGGTCGGTACTGAGTGTCTCAGGCCTTTCATATGCGGCCACATCAGCCGGAATCTCTTCACTTGGCTCTCCCGGATCAAATCCTTCGGGTTCCACAAAATTTTCCAGTCTGAAATCTTCCAGGACATTACTTTCCTTATATATATACAGTGTAAGGCTGCGATTGTAATCCAGTTCGTATGTCAGCTGACGGTACAAATCTCCCTCATAAACATCGGTCGGTGTCCCGTATGCCGCCTCAATGGCCGCCTCATCCGCTTCTCCCCGCACGATATCGCCAGGAAGTGCGATTCTGTCTCCTCCGGTCTCCCAGTCAAAACGGTCCACATCTATCCCTGCCAGAATACATTCCGATGCCGGAACGGTGTTGATTCCCAGATTCAGCAGATATCCTGTGCATGTGTCATCTCCCCGCTTAAACCGGAACATGGAATACTGGTATGGCTCCAGCTCTGTACCTTCCACTTCCTCCGAACTCCAGCCGAAAGCAACGAACTCATCACACATCATCGGGAACCGATAGATCTCGTCATTCACCTGAAACTGAAAATCAGACCATTCTTCTGAGAGTCCCTCTGATACTTCCGATACGACAGACATCTGTTCTGTCTCTTCCGCAAAGGCGGGGGCATGCAGCAGAAGGGCTGCTGATGCTGCAATCAATAATGCTGTTTTTCTGATTTTCATAAGTACCTCCTCCACATTTTTCTTTTTACATATTGTTCTCTTTCCATACTTTCTTTTTTAAGTTTATCACATTCTCCAAAACGTGGCACGCAAATTCTTACATTTCCGTATTCATTCGGTAGCCGACACCCAGCTCATTCAGTATGTACTGGTTCTCACCCGGGCGCGCTCCGAATTTCTTCCGTATATTCGCCATATTCACCTGCAGTTTCTTGATACTGCCCGGATCATTCCACATCCAGATTTCCCGGATAATCTCCGAATACGTCATGACTCTGCCCGCATGGGCCGCAAGCAGCGCAACAATATTGTACTCTGTGGGAGTCAGTCTGATCTCCGAACCGTCCACTGTCACCTTTCGCAGCTCGTAATTGATTTCCAGATTCCCGGTACTGAACTTTTTGCAGTATTCAATCCCACGATCCATATTCTGGTGGTGAATCCGAAGTGCCGCACGGACACGGGCCAGCAGCTCGGCAGTACCGAATGGTTTCGTGACATAGTCATTTGCTCCGCAGTCAAGAGCCTCCACCTTATCCGCCTCATCCGTCCTTGCTGAAAGCACAATGATGGGAATGGAAGAATCACGTCTCACCATCCGGATAAAGTCAATGCCGTCACCGTCGGGCAGTCCGAGATCGAGAATGACAATATCCGGAACATGAGAGAGAAACAGAAGCTTGCCTTCTCCGTTATTCTGAGCCTCCATCACCTGGTATCCGTTAGTGCCCAGCACTGTCTTCACAAAATTTCTGATATTTGCCTCATCCTCAATGATCAGGACCTTGTACTTATTGCTCGCCACAGCAGCTTTCCTCCATCTTCAGTGTGAACCGGAAGCAGCAGCCTCCGGTACTTAAGTTCTCTGCACTGATTTCTCCTCCGTGAGCTCTGATTACCGAATCGCACACAGAGAGGCCGATCCCCATACTGTGCTTCTGGTTGTCTGCCGGAATGTCTTTCTCTTCATAATAACCGCTGAAGATTTTGCCGATTCTCTCCCTCGGAATTCCACATCCGTCATCCAGAATCTCAAAGACAGCCTCCTCTTCTGAAACCGTGACCCTTACCATAAGCTTCGTCATTCCCCTGGCATGCTGCACCGCGTTCTCCAGAATATTTACAAGCACCTGCGTAATCAGTACGCCATCCATGGGAATACAGATAAATTCATCCGGAAGCTCAAGATCCACATGCTGGTCGGGATAGCGCTTCCGGAACCGGACCAGAACAGAGTCAATCAGCTCATCCAGCACGACAGGCGTCTTTTTCAGCCGGACGGCTCCGTTCTCAATCCTCGTCACAGACAGAAGATTTTCCACCATCCGGATCAGCCACTGTGCATCCTCCTGCATCCCCTTTGCCAGCTGAAAAATCTGTTCATCCGACAGCTCCTCATAATTCTCTATCACTGCGGAGCTGGAACCATAAATAGTAGTAAGCGGAGTGCGCAGGTCATGGGATACGGCTCTCAGCAGATTGGCCCTCATTTTTTCCTTTTCACTCTCCGCCTTCTCCTTCTCCTGGCGCTTCAGCTTCGTGTTCAGCGCGCTGGTCATAACGGTGATCACAAGCATGATCACGGCTGACACCAGATTCTCCGTGACACTGAAATTGAATTTCAGATACGGAAGTGTGAAAACAAAATTGACCGCCAGCATGCTGACCAGCGATGACACAATCCCGTACAGATACCCCTGAGTATAATGGGAGATCAGAAACACTGCAAGTGTAAATACTGCCGGAATCAGTGAACGTGCTCCAAACAGCTCCACAATAAATACACTGATCGCAAAAAACAGTGTCAGCATCAATACCGTAAACAATACATCCTGCAGTATAGTATGCTTTTTCTTCATGTGTTACCTCCGGTCAGGCAGCATCGTATCTTTTAAGGTACAAAACAGATACAATCTCTGTAATTAAAGATAAACATAATTTGTCCATCTGTCAATGAATGAAGCAGATAATCCTTTTATTTTTTGATAATTTATTTTACAGAATGTTTATTACCATATATAATGATGTTGAGGTCAAAAGATAACGGACGGCGTTCCGCCTGTCTGAAATAAAGGAGGAAACAAGAAGATGAAAAAACAGTTTATTGCGGCCCTTGCAGCATCATCGGCACTGGCAGCAGTCACCGGCAGTACAGCTCTCGCAGGAGAGGCACAGACATTTACCGTCGGCATCTGCCAGTATGTACAGCATGAAGCTCTCGACGAGGCGACACAGGGCTTTAAGGATGCGCTCACAGAAAAGCTTGGAGACCGTGTGGTCTTTGACGAGCAGAACGCTCAGGGAGATTCCGCTCTGTGTGCCACCATCATCAACAGCTTCATATCCTCAGGGGAAGACCTGATTCTTGCAAATGCCACCACAGCCCTGCAGGCTGCTGCAACAGCCACAGCAGATATTCCGATTCTCGGCACCTCTGTCACCGAGTACGGTGCTGCACTTCAGCTGGATGACTTTGACGGCACTACCGGCAGAAACATTTCCGGGACGTCCGACCTTGCCCCCCTGGACGTTCAGGCAGCCGTAATAAAAGAACTTTTCCCTGATGCCGAAACAGCCGGTCTGCTCTACTGCTCTGCCGAACCGAATTCTCAGTATCAGATCGATGTGGTGCAGAATGAGCTGACAAACCTAGGCTATACATGCAGACTCTATACATTTGCCGATTCCTACGACATCTCTTCTGTCACGATGACTGCTGCATCAGAATGTGATGTCCTGTACATCCCGACGGACAATATGGCCGCATCAAACGCGGAGCTGATTGCCAATATCTGCATTCCTGACGGTGTTCCGGTCATTGCAGGTGAAGAAAATACATGCAGGCTCTGCGGCGTAGCCACATTTTCCATCAATTACTACGATCTGGGTTACACGACAGGTACCATGGCTGTACAGATTCTGGAAGACGGTGCGGACATCTCTTCCATGCCAATTGGATACGCCTCCGTTTTCACAAAGAAGTACAATCCTCAGATCTGCGAAGCGCTGAATATCACAGTGCCTGATGATTATGTTGCTCTCGAAGCAAAATAACCGTCTGCACGCTCTAAAATGTGCTGCCGGAGCTTCCGGCGGCGCATTTTATTATATTTCTGATGCATTCGCACAGCTCCCCTTCACTTTTTACGACACAGTCCGGACGGACTGCATATCCTTCAATATCCACTCCTCTGCGGTTGAGCCAGATAACATTCCAGCCTGCCTTCCTGGCGCCCACCACATCATTGCAGTAGGAATCCCCGACATACCACACATCTTCCGGCATGAGTTTCATCTTTTTTAAAGCATACCGGAAAATTCCGGGATCGGGCTTCGCACACGGACAGTCTGCCGAGACGAAAATATGATTTTCCGGAATCCATCTTGTCAGCCCCAGCGTATGAATTTTATTCCACTGATGCTCTGACGGCCCGTTGGTGATAATCCCTGTGGCGATACCACTTCCCGAAAGTTCCTCCAGCAGTGTCTGAAGCTCCGGAGAAAGAGAAATCATGTCCTGTCCGGATTTATATATTTTCTGGAACTGCAGTGCCTCTTCATCCGAAATCTGAACTTCCATGTCCTCATATGCCTTCTGTGTCCTGTAAACATACATTTCCTGCATGGACATCTCACCCGTCAGGGAACGGCCAAATACCTCATCACTTCTTCTGTGCCGCGCCTGAAAAAGTTCTTCCATGTTTACAGTAAAGCGCTCTCCGAATACTCCGTCATGTGCATTTCGAAACGGCTCTATCTGATCGTAAAGTGTATCATCAACATCAAACAGTATTGCTCTCACTTTATCCTCCCGTAACCTCCGGCAATCCGCCGGATCAGTCAATTCATTATATCGCAGCAACGGCGCTTCGACCGGTCCATCCGGTCAAAGCGCCGTCACACGCAAAAGATCTGTATCTCGCAGCCGGGATAAGTGTCCTCCGGGGGAATTCCCCGCAAAGCTTATGAATCTCCCATCTCCCTTGTCAGATCCTTCACCCATTTGTATTTCTTAAAGTGAATCATGACCCAGGGAATCTTACCCACTTCATCCAGACAGGTACAGGCATAAACCACCAGCACCGGCCAGTCCAGCAGAAACGTACCTGCTGCCGCAAGAGGAATCGCGATTCCCCACATGGTCACTGCCAGACTGTACATATCAAAGATCGTATCTCCTCCTGCAGCAAAAATACCATTGATGATAACGGTATTGACGGCGCGTCCGATCATATAGACTGCCATAATCACCATCATGCCCATCAGGTATTTCTGCGCGCCGTCTGTCAGCCTAACAAAACGAAGCACCAGAGGTGTCACCGCCAGCATAATCACAGTGGACAGAGCACCGCAGAGAAACGCCAGCTTCATCAGCCGGTCACCGTACAGACGGGCTTTTTTCAGATTGCCGGCTCCCAGCTCGTTTCCTACCAGTATTCCTCCGCCGCTGCTGATACCGTTACAGAGACAACAGATCAGATCGCGCACTACTGCCGCCACTGAATTGGCTGCTGTCGCATCCATTCCCATATGTCCCATAAATGCGGAATAAGAAGTAAAGCCCACGCCCCAGAACAGGCTGGCACCAAGCAGTGGAAGCATGCACTTCCGAAAATCCGCCGCAAGCAGCTTATTTTTTTTGAAAAAGCGGCTCCAGTCGGGGCGGATATATCCTTTCCGGTAAGAGCAGACAACGCACCACAGCAGTTCAACGATACGTGCAATCAGCGTCGCCAGAGCTGCACCCTGTACCTCCATGGCCGGAAAACCGAACAGTCCGAAAATAAACACAGCATTCAGAACAATATTGATGATAACTGCTCCGGAACTGATTCTGGCAGTCTGAGACGCATGCTCACTGATCTTCATTACAGCCAGATAACACTGAGAAATCCCTGTCAGCAGATATGACCAGCCCGCAATCCGCAGATAGCGGATTCCTATGACAATCAGCTCTTCTTCATTCGTAAATATCAGCATCAGATAACGCGGAAAGAACACGCATCCGATAAAAAACAGAATGGAAGTCACTCCGCAGTAACGGAGACTCATGCAAAAAATATCATTGACTGTCCTGACATCACCTCTGCCCCAGTACTGCGCTCCAAGAATAACGGCAGCCGCCACAACAGAGGTCAGAATCATATTCTGAATAAACTGAATCTGCGTCGCAAGTGATACCGCAGACATGGAATTCTGGGCCACACTTCCCAGCATCACCGCATCGGCAGCCGCCACTGAGGCCAGCATCAGGCTCTGCAGAGCAATCGGAGCCGTCAGATGAACCAGCTTCCTGTAAAATACCTTGTCGGAAAATAATCTCTCTTTCATTTGTCTTCTGTCCCCACTGTTTCCTCACACATTTTTCGCACTGATTCCGCCAGTCCGGTGACGGTATCAAAGTGCACAGTGGTTCTATCTTATCATGGTACCGACATTCCTGCAAGTACCATTTATGCGGAAAACAAATATAAAAACGGATTGTGTTTACCAGGTTAATTCCAGATACAGATCCTTGTACTGCTTCGCAGAATTATCCCATGAAAGATTCTTATCCATATCTCTCTGAACCATTTCGTCCCAGCACCAGCGATTGGTGAAATACAGCGTTTTCGCCCTATTGATCGCATCCAGTAACAGACCGGCATCGTAATGATTGAAGGTGAAACCATTTCCTGAATTATAGTACATATTATAAGGTTCTACTGTATCTTTCAGGCCGCCGGTCTCACGGACGATCGGAACTGTACCGTAATGCATGGCAATTAACTGGGTCAGGCCACACGGCTCAAACTGTGAAGGAACCAGAAGCGCATCTGCGCCTGCATAGATTCTGTGAGCTCTCGTTTCATCATACATAATATTCGAGCATACATTTCCCTTGTAAGCATTTTCATAATACCGGAAGGAATTTTCGTAAATCGGATCACCCGTACCGAGTACAACAAGCTGCGTATGTTCATCCATAATCTGAGGAATAATAGCATTGACCAGATCCAGACCTTTCTGATCCGTCAGCCTGGAAATCAGTCCGATCACAAACTTATGATCATCCTGAACAAGTCCAAGCTCCTGCTGCAGATTGCGTTTATTCTCCTTTTTCTGATCCAGTACACTGGTGATATCATAATTTGCATACAGTCTGGAGTCCGTACTGGTATTCCAGATGTCATAGTCAATACCGTTTACGATGCCTCTCAGCTTACAGGAATGATATCTCAGATGAGCATCCAGCTTTTCTCCATAGTATGCGGTCTGAATTTCTCCTGCATAAGTATTGCTTACTGTGGTAATAATATTCGAATAAGTCAAACCGCCCTTCAGCATATTTGCATCTTCATAACCAACTTTTAATGCATCTTTATTGAATACATAATCCGGCAGTCCTGACCAGTACTGAATCGTCGGGATATTGTAAATACCCTGGAAACGCAGGTTGTGAATCGTCAGAATCGTTTTTGCGGAAGTCAGTTTTGTATTTTCAAACAAGGTTCTCAGATATACAGGCACCAGAGCAGCCTGCCAGTCGTGGCAATGAATGATATCCGGAACCCAGTTCATATAGTTCAGTGCTGCCAGTGCCGCCTTTGCGAAATAGCAATATTTCGGAATATCGTCAATGAGGTTGGTGTAAGGATTTCCACTGCTGAAGAATTCTTCATTGTCAATGAAATCATATACGACACCGTCCCAGACATACTCCATAATTCCCACATAGAAAGATCTGCCGTCAGCACACAGATTCATCTCAAAGGAGCCTCTGTATATCATTTTTTCCTGGTATTTCCACGGAATACATTTATATCGCGGAAGAATTACCTTTACATCACAGTTCTGCTTCACAAGCGCTTTCGGTAGTGCATACATTACATCTCCGAGGCCACCGGTCTTGACAAACGGATAGCATTCTGATCCGATAAACGCAACACTGCGTCTGGGAGTTACATATACTTCAGATTTCGGTTCTTCTGCCGTGACGGTCTCCTCTGC
The DNA here is from genome assembly GCA_004557975.1 of Lachnospiraceae bacterium. Classification (GTDB taxonomy): domain Bacteria; phylum Bacillota; class Clostridia; order Lachnospirales; family Lachnospiraceae; genus Choladousia. The sequence goes on along the minus strand of SFEV01000050.1, from coordinate 695 downwards.
TTTCGGTGCTTCTTCCTTGATTTCCTCAGCAGCCTCTGCCTTCGGTGCTTCTTCCTTGATTTCCTCAGCAGCCTCTGCCTTCGGTGCTTCTTCCTTGATTTCTTCCGCAGTCTCTGCCTTCGGCGCCTTTGCCCTGGTCTTCTTTGCAGTCTCAGGTTTTGTCGCTTTTACAACTTTTTCTTTCGGAGCCTCTGCCCCTGTCTCTGTTACGGTCTCCGTTTTCGGAGTTTCTGCTTTCGTCTTCTTTGCGGTCCCTGCTTTCGGAGCTTCTGCTTTCGTTTTCTTTGCAGCCTCTGATTGCGTGGCTTTTGCCTTCGTCTTTTTTGCAGGCTCCGCTTTCGGAGCTTCCGTTTCCATTTCTTTTACGGCCTCTGCTTTCGGGGCGTCTGCTTCCGTATTCTTCACTTCAACTGCTTCTGTTGAAGCCTTCTTTGTCTGTGTTTCCACCGGATCTTTTTTTCTGCCAGCAGTCTTTGTAACTTTTTTCTGGGCCATATGATACCTCCAAAATTAAACATAATCATTACTTTTTACAAAAAGTATTCTTAGTAATTATATCATAAATATTATGCACAGGCAAATATCACAAGTCAAGCGCAGCCTTGAAAGGTAAATATATCTTTTAGCCTGCCGATATTATAAAAATGCTTTTTTCACCATTCTGTCTATTTTTGAATGGGTTATCCACATCAATT
>SFEV01000011.1 GCA_004557975.1 Lachnospiraceae bacterium | reverse complement strand
GCTGGCATCAGGAAATAACAGTACATTTGAGGATAAAGATAAAATGGCATGGTTGCTTCTGGATGAAATGGAAAAGGAACCTGTCAGAGAGGATTATCCATATGTGGAACCAAATGACCTTGAGACCATAAAGAAGCTGCGAAACGGAAAGAAAATGACCGAATCAGAAATATCAGATGAGAGTATATATAATTCTATATATGGAGCGTGGCTTGGAAGATGCATTGGATGTGTCTTAGGACAGCCTGTGGAAGGATGGAAACGGGAGAGAATCACAGGATTTCTGAAAGCGACCGATAACTATCCAATAAAGAGATTCATGTCTTCGGATGTCGCAGAAGAGATAAAAGAGCGATATCAGGTAAGTGATAATGGAGAAAATGCGTTCTGTGATACAGTAACACACTGGATCAATAATATTAAGGATATGCCGGAAGATGATGATACAAACTATACGGTGATTGGATTGAAAATTCTGGAGACATACGGAAGCTCCTTCACAAGCGAGGATGTGGCACAGATGTGGATAACCAGTCTTCCGATGGGACATGTATCTACATCAGAGCGTGTGGCATACAGGAATATCGGAAATCTGATAGAGGCACCACGATGCGGATGGTGGAAAAATCCTTATAGAGAATGGATCGGAGCTCAGATTCGTGCAGATATTTTCGGATACGTTTCCCCAGGGGATCCTGAGACTGCTGCAGCGATGGCATGGAAAGACGGAAGGATTTCTCACGTAAAAAATGGCATATATGGAGAGATGCTGGTAGCTGCAATGCTGGCTGCGGCATTTACGGAAAAAGATCCTGTGAGAGTGGCGGAGGCAGGGTTAGCACAGATTCCGGATACCAGCCGCCTTTATGCGGTTCTTTCCAACATTCTGAAAGATTACAGAAATGGAATGGAGGCAGAAGAGGCTATTGGAAAACTGCATGCCATGTATGATGAGGGAGACAGCCATGACTGGTGTCATACTATTACAAATGCAGCAGTTGTGCTGATTAGCGTATTATACAGTGAAATGGATTTTCAAAAGGCACTGAGTCTTGCTGTCGAAAGTGGATTTGATACAGATTGCAACGGAGCTACTGTAGGATCGCTGATGGGGCTTCTGATCGGACCTGACGGTATTCCGGAAATATGGAAAGAAGGTCTGACAGGAGTACTCAGAACAGGAGTATCCGGTTTTCATCAGATGACTGTCAGAGAACTTGCGGACAGGACATACAGACTGGCGATAGAATATAAAAAAGTGTGACAATATAAAAAAGGGCAGTTCAGAGAAATATTCTGGCTGCTCTTTTTGTGTACAGGACTTGCAAATTGCGGGCGTCTATATTACAGTATATTTGAAACGTTGTATGGTTGGATGATACTGGAGGTAGAGAAATGGCATTTTTGCCGGAAAATCATGAAGAGTCACCGCAAAAGGAATACGAAGAGTATGAAGAAGAGCTGGAGCATTGCAGACGTGAGGAAGATGTGATCAGGCGCAGGCTCGGGTTTTTAAATGGTTTTATAGTCGGTGTGGCTGCTTCCTTTCTCTGTCTGCTGATTTTTGGCGGAGGATGGCTTCTGGGACAGAGGGCGCAGCAGCAGAAGAAAGTGGAGCAGGACGAAAAGAGCGGCGCCTCTGTCCTGACGGATGGTGATACACTGCGCAAGCTGGATGAGGTGCAGTCGCTGATTGAGCAGAATTATCTCGATGAGGTGGACAGCGAGGAGCTTTCCACGTTTCTGTTTAAGGGAGTTGCAGCCGGACTGGATGACGATTATGCGGATTATTACTCGAAGCAGGAACTGGAATCCGTTCTCGATTCCACCCGCGGAGAGTATTTCGGAATCGGTGCGGTGCTGTCGGAAAATACAAGGACCGGGGAGATCTGCGTCATTCAGGTGTATGAAGGAAGTCCGGCAGAGAAAGCCGGATTGCAGGAAGGCGATGCGATTATGGCAGTCAATGATGAGGCGGCCATGGGACTTGGCCTGTCCGGCCTGGTAACGACGATCAAAGGAATGGAGGATGCTTTCCGCCTGACGGTGTACAGGGCTGAGTCGGAGGAGGAACTGGAGCTGGAGCTTAAGTGTGATAATGTGGAAATCGTCCATGTGAGCTATGAAATGCTGGAAGGAAACACCGGTTATCTGAAGATTTCGGAGTTTACCACCAGTGCCGTTGAACAGTTCCGGAATGCGGTGGCTGATCTGAACAGTCAGGGAATGCAGAATCTGATTGTGGATCTGCGCAACAATCCGGGAGGTCTGCTCACCTCAGTCTGCGATATACTGGATGAAGTTCTTCCGGAGGGGCTTATTGTTTATACAGAAGATAAATATGGGGAGCGGGAGGAGTTTAAGTCCGATGGCAATCGCAGTGTAACGTGCCCTCTGGCGGTGCTTGTGAACGGGTATTCCGCAAGCGCTTCCGAGATATTTGCCGGAGCAGTACAGGATTACGGGCTTGGTACTGTGATTGGAACTCAGACGTACGGGAAAGGCGTGGTGCAGAAAACGTATCCGCTTTCAGACGGTTCCGCGTTTAAAGTGACGGTGGAAAAATATTTTACGGCCGGTGGACAGGACATTGACGGCAATGGTATCACTCCGGATACTGTAATAGAAGAAACGGAGACGGATGAAAAAACAGGAATGAATTCCACAGAAGAGAAAGAGGAAGCTTCTTCCGATCCTGTGCTGAAACGGGCTCTGGAAGAACTTGGGAGCACTGCAAAGCAGTAATCTGCCGGGAACAAAAAGTTATGAATAATTCGGGAGGAAATGATGGAAAATAGAATTATATTCCGGGAAATGCTGACAGAGATCCAAACGGCGGCTGATGAGGCCGGCGGTTATATTTCCCGGGAGAAAATCAGAGAGCTTCTCTCGGGCATGCCGCTGGAGGAGGAGCATTTTCAGTTAATTTACGATTATCTTGCGCAGCAGAATATTCGTGTGGTAGAATCAGAGGAGGAAGTGCAGGAGCTTCCGGAGGACGAGGACAGGAAAAGCCTTTCCATGTATCTGGAGGAGCTGGAATCCCTTGACAGGGAGAGCTTTGAAGATGAGCACACACTGCTGGAGCGCGCAGTTGTCGGTGATCCGGATGCCAGAAATCGTCTGATAGAGGGATACCTTCCGCTGATCTGTGAGATGGCGGAGGAATATGACGGGGAAGAGCTTCCGGCGGAGGATCTGATCCAGGAGGGAAATCTGGGCCTGCTTCTGGCTATCGATACGCTGGCAGAAGCGGAAGGCAGACGTCAGAGCAGTGAAACAGATTCCACGCGTCCATCCTGTAATCCTGCGGCGTACCGTGCCCATATTCTGAACAGCATCAACAATGCCATGGAGGCAGCCATCCGGGGTACACAGGAGCGGCACAGGCATGATGAGGGCATCGTGAGCCGGGTCAATCACCTGAACGAAGCGGTGCACAATCTGGAGCGCGATCTGGAGCATAAGGTATCTGCGGAGGAAGTATCTGCTTACCTTGAAATGCCTTTGGAGGAGATCAGGGATCTGCTGAGAATGTCGGGAGACCAGATTGATCTGGATAAAGGCGGACGGTAAATAAGAGATAATGTGGATGGGGATACACAGGCAGTCAAAGGAGACGAACATGAAAAAGACAAAAATTATTTGTACGCTTGGACCGAATGCCGACAATCGCGAGACGCTGAAGGCGCTGGCAGAGAGCGGCATGGATATTGCACGTTTTAATTTTTCGCACGGTGATCATAAAGAACAGAAGGCGCGTTTTGATCTGCTGAAGAGTGTTCGCGATGAGGTGAAAAAGCCGATCGCGATCCTGCTTGACACAAAGGGACCTGAAATTCGTACCGGACTTCTGAAAAACGGCGGGAAGGTGCTGCTGGAAGCAGGAAAGGAATTTACGCTTACCTCCGAGACAATTGAAGGTGATGAGACGAGAGTCAGTCAGACTTACCCTCAGCTTTCACGGGATGTGAAGGCAGGAGATACAATTCTGATTGATGATGGTCTGATTGCACTGAAAGTAAAAGAGACAAGCGCTACCGACATCATCTGTGTTGTGCAAAATGGCGGTGAGCTGGGACAGCGCAAAGGAATCAATGTTCCGAATGTCTCTGTGAATCTCCCGGCAATCACGAAAAAAGACAAAGAAGATATTATTTTCGGTATCGGACAGGGGATCGATTTTATTGCGGCATCTTTTGTGCGCGATGCTGATGCAATTAAAGAAATCAAGGCTATTCTGAAAGAGCATCACGCGGAACACATCGATGTGATCGCGAAGATCGAGAACAGCGAGGGAATCCGGAATATCGACCGTATCATCAATGCTGCGGACGGCATCATGGTGGCCCGCGGTGACCTCGGTGTCGAAATTCCTGCTTATGAAGTTCCTCATGTGCAGAAGATGATCGTAAATAAATGCAACGAAAAGTACAAGCCGGTCATCATTGCGACGCAGATGCTGGATTCCATGATCCGCAATCCGCGCCCCACCCGTGCGGAGGTGACGGACGTGGCGAATGCGATCCGGGAAGGTACAGATGCGATTATGCTTTCCGGTGAGACGGCCATGGGAAAATATCCGGTGGAAGCGCTGCGCATGATGGTACAGATTGCCGAGTCCACGGAACAGTATCTCGATTATGAGACAATGCCGGACTATCGCTCTCTGCGCGGAGATGCAAATGTATCCAACGCAGTCGGCGTGGCAGCAGTGCGCACGGCCACGAACATTCAGGCAGACTGTATTGTGACACCGACGATGTCGGGGCAGACTGCGCGTCTGATGTCCAATTTCCGTTCGCAGATTCCGATTTATGCCGTTACGCCCAACGAATGGGCACAGCGGAAGATGCAGATTTACTGGGGTGTCACTCCTCTGAAGGGCTACGCGGAGGATACCACAGAGCACATTATTTCCCATGCGATGTATGTGGTAAAACGTGACGGATACGTGAAAGAGGGAGACATGGTGGTGTTTACTGCAGGTGATCCGGCGACAAATATCGTCAAGGGCAAGGGCGCAATGACGAACATGATGCATGTGATCCAGGCAAAATAGAGATGGCAGCCTGAGAGAATGATCATGGACAGTAAAAATAAGAAAACTTTAATAAAATTTTGACAGGAATTTAACCGGCTCCTGCTAAACTGGACAAAAGGAATGTCTGCTGTCCGGTGGCGGGAGCTGTTTTCAGGCTTCCTTTGCGGATATTCTGCAGTCAGAAAACCGCAGATTCGAAAAGAGAGGAGAGACATCTATGTACAATATTCTCGTTTGTGATGATGAAAAGGAAATTGTGGATGCGATAGAGATTTATCTTGTTCAGGAGGGTTTTCGTGTCCTGAAGGCATATGACGGGGAGCAGGCCCTTGAGATACTGAAAAAGGAGGAGGTGCACCTGCTGATTCTCGATCTTATGATGCCGAAGCTTGACGGCATCCATGCGATTATGAAAATCCGTGAGGAGAGCAGCATCCCGATTATTATTCTGTCGGCGAAATCCCAGGATACAGACAAGGTGCTGGGCCTGAATCTGGGAGCCGATGATTACGTGGCAAAGCCCTTTAATCCTCTGGAGCTGATTGCCCGTGTAAAATCACAGATCAGGCGGTATACAAGCTTCGGAGCGGCTTCTGCATCGGCGGAGGAATCGGAAAAGATTTATTCAACGGGAGGACTTGTCATCAATGATGACCGCAAGGAGGTCACAGTCGACGGTGAGCCGGTGAAGCTTACGAGGATTGAGTACAATATTCTCCTGTTTCTTGTGAAAAACAAGGGAAAGGTCTTTTCCATCGACCAGATTTATGAGCAGATCTGGAAGGAGGAGGCATTCGGCGCCGACAATACGGTGACGGTACATATCCGGCATATCAGAGAAAAAATTGAGATTGATCCTAAAAACCCCCGGTACCTGAAAGTGATCTGGGGCATCGGCTATAAGGTGGAAAAGCTGTAATGGTCTGGATTTATAAAAAAAGCTTCAAGGTGATGTTGACGCTGCTGCAGATGGCAGCGGCAGGTGTGCTCGTCTACTGTATTCTCAATATCGGATTCTGGATGGAGGATTCCTACAGCCTCAGGGAGATGTCGCGCAGCTACGAGGAGAGCGAGCTTTTTTTCCGGCAGGTGGACTCTGTTCTGGCGGATAAAATAAAGGGCCAGCAGAATTCCACTCTCTTTGAGACGGACGGCGAACCGGATCTGGAAAAACAGATTGATATTCAGTCATACGGGCAGGAAGGAAGCACCGTGTGGGATATGAACACGACGTACCGGCTGGCGGATCTGATTGATTTCTGTGAGAGCGGAGCACAGCAGGCAATGCACGATGCGATTCTGGATGCTCTGGCGGGACAGCAGGAGAGCAGCCAGGAGGCAGGGGAAATACTGGATAAGCAGGCCGCTGCGCTGGAGACAATCAGCCCGGTCACAGGAATTCTTCTTGCAGAGTGTTCACGCTGGTATTCTGATCCTGCCAGCTTTGTGCTGGAAGTATATACAAAGCTTGAGACTGTGTCGGCCGATATTTATAAGCGGTATCAGGAGTATACGCTGTATCAGGATGAGAGCTGGTCCAGCGAAGCGCCAAGCAATCTGCATTACTGCATAGAAAATTCCGGCACAGGCGAGCTGTACACGAATACCGATGAATCGTCGTACGAGGAGGCTGTCGCGGCAATTGAGGATGAACAGACGTATACCAGCCTGTATGAGGGGGAACGGAGCTTCAATATCATGGTGACAAATCCTGACAATGTCATGAATCCGGAGGCCGGGGAGTGGTTTATGAAGGAACGCTTTGTGAACACGAACGAGCGTGTTTTCCTGGCGGTGGATACTTCCTATCCGGTGAGTGATTCCCTCCATCTTTACGCGGAGTATTTTTCAAAGAGAGAGGGAATTGTCTGGGGGTCTCTGGCCGGGCTGGTGTGCTGTGCCGTCGTATTGCTGGTGTCCTTCGTCATCCTGCTGTATACGGCGGGATGGAGAGAGGGCCGGTGTACGCCGAAGTCACATCGTGTGGACCTGGTTCCCACGGAGCTTGCGGCAGGTGTGTACATGATTATTGCGGTGCTCTGCCTGATTCTGCTGATTTCATGGGAGAAGACGCCGGATATGATTTTCGGCAGAGAGCGTATTCTGCTTTCCGTTGGTGCGGCCGTTGCGGATTTCGTCCTCCTGTCGGCGTGCCAGAGCTTTGTGCGCCGTGTGCGCATGAAGACGCTGTGGTCCAACAGTATCTGCCGGATGCTGGTGCACATATGGCGTCAGGTGACGTCGGCCAGGATGGCTTCGGGACAGCTTCTCTTTTTTTATATTATCTTTTTTATCCTGAATTTTGTGTTTCTGCTGCTGCTTAAGCCTTTTGGAATTTTTCTTGTTCTCGTACTTGACATGGCAGTGCTGCTGTATCTGCTGCGGGATATGGCGGGAAAGCAGAGTATTTACGAGGGAATCCATCAGATCTCCAAGGGGGATCTGAGCTATAAAATTGATACCTCCGCGCTGCAGGGAGAGACGTACGAGATGGCGAAAGCAGTCAATGAGATGGGGGACGGGCTTCAGCAGGCGGTGGACGCAATCGTTAAAAATGAACGGCTGAAGGCGGAACTGATCACCAACGTATCTCACGATATCAAGACGCCGCTTACTTCCATTGTCAATTATGTGGATCTCCTGAAGCGGGAGAATCTTCAGGGAGAGCGCGTTCAGCAGTACATCCGGATTCTGGATCAGAAATCTCAGAGGCTTCGGCAGCTCACGGAGGATCTGGTGGAGGCGAGCAAGATCAGCTCAGGCAATATCGAGCTTCAGATGGTGCAGATGCAGATGCAGAGCATGGTTTACCAGGCGTACGGAGAATTCCAGGAGCGGCTGGAGGAGCACGGTCTGACTGCCGAATGGGAAATGGAGAAGGAACCGGTCCTTATTATGGCGGACGGACGGCAGCTCTGGAGGATTCTGGAAAATCTGCTGGGGAATATTTACAAATATGCACTGGAGGACACAAAAGTTTACATTGAACTAAAGTGTGAGGAACAGATGGCGTGTTTGTCCCTGGAAAATATATCCCGGGAAAAGCTGACACTGGAAGCCGACGAGCTGATGGGGCGGTTCGTGCGCGGCGACAGAAGCAGAAGCACTGAGGGAAGCGGTCTCGGGCTGTCCATCGCCAAAAGTCTGACGGAGCTGCAGGGAGGCACGTTTACAGTTTCCCTGGACGGCGATCTGTTTCGGGTGACGGTCTGCTTTCCTGTTGTTATTAAAAAATAATATATATGAAATTTCTCTGAAATTATTTTTGTGTCCGTTGACATCTGTATCTTTTGGCGGTAAAGTTTTCCTGAATACTGAAAAGAAGTGGGAAAGGATGAGAGGCTGTTAATTATGAAAAAACGTTTTTTGGATTTTATGGCTGGGCGGTATGGTGCGGACGAGCTCTCCAGATTTATGATGGGAGTCTGTCTGGTATGCCTTCTGCTGAACATGTTCACGAGATGGGGGATATTGTATGCAGTAGCTCTGGTGCTTCTCGGCGTCTGTTATTTCCGCATGTTTTCCAGAAATCTTTCAAAGCGCAATGCGGAAAATCAGAAATACCTCAACCTGCTCCGGGATGTGAGAAACCGTTTCTCCAGAGCGAAAAATCGTGCCGCACAGAGCAAGGACTATCATATTTACAAATGCCCTTCCTGTGGTCAGAAAATCCGTATCCCGCGCGGCAAGGGGAAGATCTGCATTACATGTCCGAAATGCCGGACCGAGTTTGAAAAGAAGAGCTGAGACAGATGTTTGGATATATATGTGTGAATGAGCAGGAGCTCAAACTGAAAGAATATACGGCATACCGCAGTTTTTACTGCGGATTATGCCGTAATTTGCATCAAAGGTATGGACGGACGGCCCAGATGATGCTAAACTATGACCTGACGTTTCTTGCCCTGCTGCTGACGGGGCTTTATGAGCCGCAGACACAGCAGGAGTCCCACAGATGTCTCCTGCATCCGACCGGGAAGCATCCCATGACCGAAAATGATGCTGTCAGCTATGCGGCAGATATGTGCGTTCTGCTCTCCTATCAGAAGCTTATGGATGACTGGCAGGATGAGAGAAAGGCAGGCAGACGTGCGGCAGCGGAGCTTCTGAAATCCGGTTATCAGAGAACGGCCGCACAGTATCCCAGACAGGTGAAGGCACTGGAGGAGAATATCAGGCTGCTCCATGAGGCGGAGCAGGCAAAGCTTACGGACATCGATTACGTTTCCGGGCTGACAGGTCGGTTTCTGGCAGAGCTTTTTGTGTGGAAAGAGGATATCTGGCAGGAGGATCTGCGTACAATGGGATTTTTCCTCGGTAAATTCATTTATCTGATGGATGCGCTGGAGGATGTGGAGAAGGACCGGAAGAAGGGCAATTACAATCTTTTCGCGGACAGTGGACGCATCTGGGGCTGCCCGAAGGAGGAGGAGATCAGACAGATTCTGACGGGGATGATGATTGAATCGTCACGGGCATTTGAGCGCCTTCCTGTCCTGGAGCATGCGGAGATTATCAGGAATATTCTGTATTCCGGTGTCTGGTGCAGATATGCGGCCCTGAGACAGCTGGATGAGCAGAAGACGCAGATGCGCGGCAGGAAGCGGCATTCTGTGGAAAAGAGTAAGAGAAAAGAGTAACATAGTAGAAGGCTCCAGGAGGAGAATATGAGAAATCCATACGAGGTTCTGGGAATATCGGAGAATGCTTCTGAGGAAGAGATCAAGAAAGCGTATCGTGCGCTCAGCAGAAAATATCACCCGGATGCAAATATTAACAATCCGAATAAAGATCAGGCGGAGGAAAAATTCAAGGAAATTCAGCAGGCTTATCAGCAGATCATGTATGAGCGCGAGCACGGACCGGGCACATACGGGAACGCCCGGGGAGGCAGCGGCTATAGAAGCAGTGACACCTATGGAAACGGCAGCTATGGCGGGTTCGGAGGCTATGGCGGATTCGGAGGCTATGGCGGTTACGGCGGTTTTGGAGGATACCAGAATGCGGGAGGCCAGGGATCGGCCGGAGCAGGCGATCCGAAGCTGCAGGCCGCAGAGAACTATATCCGCAACCGCTGCTATGCGGAGGCACTGCATGTGCTTTCTGAGATCCCGACACGCAGTGCACGCTGGTATTATCTGAGTGCCATGGCGAATTCAGGACAGGGCAACAATGTGCTGGCGAAGGAGCATGCGCAGAGGGCAGTCTCCATGGAGCCTGACAATATAGTCTACCGCCAGCTTCTGTCTCAGATGGAAAACGGTGGAGCCTGGTATCAGAGCATGGGAGATATGTATGGCAGTCCCATGAGCGGCGAAGGAGACTGGTGCTTGAAGCTCTGTCTGCTGAATGCATTCTGCAACTGCTGCTGCGGAGGCAGGGTATTCTGCTGCTAATCTGGATATGAGAAAATCAGCATCGGTCCAGGGTTATTTTTGAGTATTTTTACTGAAAATGCTGCAGAGGCGAAAAGATCTGCAGCAGTATGGAGCGCTTTGGCTGAGAATGCAGCATAGATGAAAGCGCGGGGAGGAGAAAAATGAGTAATTATCAGATTGAAACAAAATGCATCCAGTCGGGCTGGCAGCCAAAGAGCGGTGAGCCAAGGATGCTTCCGATTTATCAGAGCACCACATTCAAATATGATACGACAGATCAGATGGGAAAGCTGTTTGATCTTGAGGATGACGGATATTTTTATACGAGACTGCAGAATCCGACGAACGATGCGGTAGCTGCGAAGATCGCGGATCTGGAGGGCGGAGTTGCAGCCATGCTGACATCATCGGGACAGGCTGCGAATTTTTACGCAGTTTTTAATATCTGTGAAGCCGGGGATCATGTGATCTGTGCATCCGCTATTTATGGCGGAACTTTCAATCTCCTCGGTGTTACGATGAAAAAGCTGGGAATTGAGTGTACCTTCATTGATGTGGATGCAGATGAAGAGACATTGAATCAGGCATTTCGCCCCAACACCAAAGCAGTTCTGGCAGAGAGTATCTCCAATCCTGCTCTCGTTGTGCTTGATATTGAGAAGATGGCGAAGGTGGCACACGCTCATGGCGTGCCGCTGATTGTGGATAATACATTTGCAACACCGGTGAACTGCAGACCCTTCGAGTGGGGAGCTGACATTGTGACACATTCCACCACAAAATATATGGACGGACACGCCATGCAGGTGGGAGGCGCCATCGTGGACAGCGGCAATTTCGACTGGGAAGCATACGCGGACAAGTTCCCGGGGCTGACAACACCGGATGAGTCCTACCACGGCGTTACATACACGAAGAAATTCGGAAAGGCAGCGTATATCACAAAGGCCACATCACAGCTGATGCGTGATCTCGGATCGATTCCGTCACCGATGAACTGCTTCCTGCTCAATGTGGGTCTGGAGACGCTTCCGCTGCGTGTGGAGCGCCACTGTTACAATGCGCAGAAAGTGGCTGAGTTCCTGCAGGCCCATGAGAAGGTAGAGAAGGTGAATTATGCAGGACTTCCGGGAGATAAATACCACGAGCTGGCAAAGAAGTACATGCCGAAGGGGACGTGCGGCGTCATTTCCTTTGAGCTGAAGGGAGGAAGAGAGCCGGCTGTTCAGTTTATGGATTCACTGAAGCTTGCATCCATCGTGACCCATGTTGCAGATGCGAAGACGTGTGTGCTGCATCCGGCCAGCCATACACATCGCCAGATGAATGACCGGCAGCTGAAGCAGGCAGGTATTTCGCCGGGGCTGATCCGTCTCTCTGTGGGCATTGAAAATGTCAGTGATATCATTGCTGATCTCTCACAGGCACTCGACCAGGCTGAGGTGAAATGAAACAGGTAAGTCACCTGTTGGGAAAACAGTATTTTGCATAGAAGCAGATGCACAAAACGGAAGCAGTGCACTGTATAAAAAAGGGCTGCAGCCGGTATGCGTTCAGGGCAGAGCGCAGAAATCCGGCGGCAGCCTTTTGTAATTATGTATGATTTACACTGCTGTGAGATCTGATGCGCAGTGCGGGCATTTGACAGCGTCCTTATGAATTTCAGACATGCAGTACGGACACTTTTTGGTAGTCGGTTCCGGAGCGGGCGCCGGTTTGTGCAGCTTGTTGATTCCCTTGATGACGATAAAGATCACGAATGCAGTCAGAAGGAACTGGACAACGAGCTGGATAAAGTTTCCGTATGCAATGACCGGGGCGCCGGCTGTTGTGGCTTCTTCGAGTGTCTTGTACGTCTCGCCGTTCAGTGGAATCATGAGATTTGTGAAATTGATTTTGCCGGTAATCAGGGAGATCACAGGCATGACGATATCATTCACGAGTGAGTTCACAATGCCGCTGAATGCTCCGCCGATGATAACACCGACTGCCATATCAATGACATTGCCGCGCATGATAAACGTTTTGAATTCGTCAATCATTTTTTTCATTGGTTTTCCTCCGGTTTCATTTTTTATTAATGATTATATCATGGCTGTCTTAAAAAATCTATGGTATACTATAATCTCCGACAAAAATGTTCGGGGGATATCCCGAGGGTATCACGCGCGAAACTGCATGAAATGCAGTTTCTGTGCATCGCGAAGTGTGTTGCTGTGAACAGTAACCATACTGGAAAGAGGGGATAACATGCGTTTTATGCATATAGCGGATGTGCATCTCGGCGCTGCGCCGGATCACGGATTTGTCTGGTCTAAGGACAGGGGACGGGAGCTGTGGGAAAGCTTCCGTAAATGCATCAGCGATGCGAATGAAAAGAAGGTGGATCTGCTGCTGATTGCCGGGGATCTGTTTCATCGTCAGCCGGAGCCTCAGGAGCTTAAGGAGGTCAACTACCTGTTTTCCACGCTGGAAAAAACGGTTGTTGTTCTGATTGCAGGGAACCATGATTATCTGAAGCCATCCTCACCGTATCTGAATTTTCCGTGGAATGAAAATGTGATCTGTCTTTTTTCGGATGTGTGTGAGCGCATACGCCTTCCGGAGCTGAAGACAGAAATTTACGGCTTCAGCTATCACAGGCAGGAGATTACGGAGCCTTTGTATGACGGACTGGAGGCAGAACGGAATGAGTATTTCCGTATTCTTCTGGCACACGGCGGGGACGCGGATCACATTCCGCTGAACAAGGACAGACTGGCTTCTTCCGGTTTTGATTATATTGCGCTGGGACATATTCACAGGCCGCAGGTCTATATCCGGAATCTGGCCATGTATGCCGGTGCTCTGGAGCCGATTGACTGCAATGACATTGGTCCCCACGGATACATTATCGGGGATGTCCACCGGAAAAAGGTGAAGCTGGCATTTGTGGAGACTTCGTCACGCCAGTACAAAAATGAAGAGGTAGCTGTAGACCCGCAGGATACAGTTTTCTCTGTCCGGGAGAAAATTGCGGAGACCATCCGAAACAGAGGGGTACAGCATACTTACAGGGTGATTCTGACGGGTCAGCGTCATCCGAAGCTGCGGTTTGATGTGCGCGAATATATGAAGTGCGGAAGAGTGATCGAAGTGACAGACCGCACAGTGCCGTCATTTCAGCTTGAGGAGCTGCGCAGACAGTATAAGGGCCAGCTGATCGGAAATTTTATTGAGAGCTTCGGTGACGGACCGCAGAATATGGTGGAGGAAAAAGCGCTGTTTTACGGACTGGAGGCGCTTCTTTATCCCGAAAAATAAAGGGTTGGAATGAAAAGCTGCAGAGAAGGGGAGCTATGGAAATACAGGAACTGCATTTAAAGCATTACGGAAAATTTGAGGATTACAGAATTCGTCTGAATCCGGGAGTCAATGTAATCTACGGAAGCAATGAGACGGGAAAAACAACCATACATTCCTTTGTCCGTTCCATGTTTTTCGGACTGAACAGGGCGAAGGGAAAGGCTGCGAGGACTGACGAATACCAGATCCGGCAGCCCTGGGACCGTCCGGGCGCGTTTCTGGGAAGTATGCGTGTCTGTGAAAAGGGTGAGGTCTACAGAATTGACCGCTGCTTTGACAGAAGTACAAAGCCGCTGCAGGTCACCTGTGAGACGGGGGCCTGGGAGGCCTCGGACCCTGAGGGCGTCCTGTCTGCGCTGACAGGGGGGATCAGTGAGGCCGCCTTTGTAAATACGGTCTTTATCCCTCAGGCGCACTGTGAGACGGATGAAGTGCTGGCACAGGAACTGCAGCGTTTTATGGTAAACAGTGACCGCTCAGGTGATGGCAGCGTGGATGTCACGAGGGCGCTTCAGAGTCTGCGCAGGAAGAAAAAGCAGTTTGAGCAGAAACAGAAAAAAGAAGATGAGCTGCTGGAGGCGAGAATCAGCGAAAAGCAGGCGCGGGCGGAAGCTGTCCGGGGAGAGCTGGAGAGGCTGAGACAGAAGGCGGATACATACATGTCTGTCCCTTTGGAGAATGAGACGGACGATGACTCTCAGGAGGATGGCATCGGCCGCATACAGAAGGTGCTTGAAATACTGCTTTTTATCGCCGGGCTTCTGGCCATGGGAGGAGCTGCGCTTCTGGAGCCCCTTAATGTAAGGATTTTTCTCGGAGTGTTTGCAGCCGTCTTTTTTGCCATGATTTTTGCAGTACATTTTCTGCTTGGGAAACGTGACCCGGATGATGATCAGGACCTTCCGGCCTGGGAGATTCCGCCGTATCTTCTGGAGGAGATCGGAAATCAGGAGGAGACTTACCAGAAGCTGCAGAAGGAGCTGGAGGATCTGTATCAGAATCATGTCCGTATTGACGGGGCGGATACGGAAGCAGCGGCCCTGACGATGGCAATTGACAGGATCTGTGAGCTTTCCTCTGATATTTACCAGAAAAGCGGCGGAAAGCTTGGCGATACGGCATCTGAAATTCTCAGTGAGATTACGGGAGGGCGATATCAGCGCATTGTGCTGGATGATACATCATCGGTGCGCATTCATACGCCGTCCCGTGTTCTGGGACTTCACCAGGTCAGCGGCGGAACGATGCAGCAGATTTACTTTGCTCTGCGCATGGCAGCAGGAGAACTTCTATGCGGCAGCACCGTTTTGCCGGTGATCCTTGATGAGACCTTTGCCATGTACGATGATGCGCGTCTGGAAGCGGTGCTGCGGTGGCTGAAGAGAAGCGGGCGGCAGGTGATTCTGTTTACGTGCCAGAAGCGGGAGAGAGAAATAATGAAGCGGATAGGATAGAGAATTGAAAATACGGAGGACAGAATATGATTCACATAGGTTGCCATTTATCATCATCCAGAGGTTTTCTTCATATGGGAAAGGAAGCCGTTTCAATCGGGGCGAATACGTTTCAGTTTTTTACGAGAAATCCCCGCGGGAGCAAAGCAAAGGAGATCGATCCCAAAGATGTGGAAGCGTATCTCGCTTTTGCGAAGGAACATGAGATAGGAACGATCGTGGCGCACGCGCCGTATACGCTGAATGCGTGCTCCGCCGATGAAAAGGTGCGCGAATTTGCAAGGCTGACCATGGAAGACGATCTGAGGAGGATGGAGTACCTGCCGGGCAATCTTTACAATTTTCATCCGGGAAGCCATGTGGGGCAGGGAACACAAAGAGGGATTGAGCTGATCTCAGATCTGCTCAATGAGCTGCTGTCTCCGGATCTGCATACGACAGTACTGCTGGAGACCATGGCAGGAAAGGGATCGGAGATCGGCGGCAGGTTTGAAGAACTGGCTGCTGTCATGGAGCGGGTGGAATGCAGTGAAAAGCTGGGTGTATGTCTCGATACGTGTCACGTATACGACGGGGGCTACGATATTGTGCAGGATCTCGACGGCGTGCTGGAGGAATTTGACCGGGTGATCGGTCTGGACCGTCTGAAGGCAGTACATGTAAATGACAGCAAAAATCCGTTTGCCAGCCACAAGGATCGCCATGAAAAGATCGGTGAGGGATCTCTGGGCCTGGAGGCACTGTACCGCGTGGTACATCATCCTGCACTTTGCGGGCTGCCCTTCTGTCTGGAGACGCCGAATGAGCTGGACGGGTATGCAGCGGAGATCAGGATGCTGCGATAATGAAATGAGAGGGAATACAGAGCAGACCGGGGTGACCGCAAATGATTATTTGTGGTCACCCCGCTTTGTGTTTTGACTGTATATTTTTAACGGTTGAGATTTCTTCTCTTTTCGAGGAAGTTGTTGATACGCGCAGTCGGATTCAGAAGATCGCTGATGGAACCGTCGTGGTTTAGCGTGTCAATCAGCAGCGCGATGTATTTACTCATATCCACGCTTGTGTAATACGATCTTTGCAGCAGCTCCGGTGTCTGGTAGACAAGATTGGTGGTGAGCAGGGAGGTGAACAGACCCTGTTCGTACGCACGGTCAAATTTCTCCAGTCCGTTTGTGAAAAGACCGAAGGTGGAGCAGAGGAAAATTCTGCCGGCATTGCGCTCTTTCAGCTCTCTGGCAACATCAAGCATACTGTCGCCGGAAGAGATCATATCATCAAGGATGACAACATCCTTTCCTTTAATATCGGAACCGAGGAACTCATGGGCAACAATCGGGTTGCGTCCGTTTACAATGTGGGCGTAGTCACGTCTCTTGTAGAACATTCCCATGTCGACGCCGAGAATATTTGCCATGTAGATGGCGCGTCCTGCAGCACCTTCATCCGGGCTGATGATCATCAGGTGATCCGGATCTACGCGGAAATCAGGAGCGGCACGGAAAAAGCCCTTGATAAACTGGTACACCGGCTGGATTGTTTCAAAACCGTGAAGCGGAATGGCGTTCTGGACACGCGGATCATGGGCATCGAAGGTAATGATATTGTCTACACCCATCTTCACCAGCTCCTGCAGTGCCAGGGCACAGTCGAGAGATTCACGCCCCGTGCGCTTGTGCTGCCGGCTCTCATAGAGGAAGGGCATAATAACATTGATACGTCTTGCCTTGCCGCCGACTGCGGCGATAATGCGCTTCAGATCCTGAAAATGGTCATCCGGGGACATGTGATTCGTATGTCCGCAGAGAGAATATGTCAGACTGTAATTGCAGACATCGACCAGAACGTACAGATCGCTGCCTCGCACAGAATCATGTATAATTCCCTTGGCTTCACCGGAACCAAAACGCGGTACAGAAGCATTGATCAGATAAGAAGGTCTGGCGTAAGAGCGAAGCAGCGGGCTTCCGGAATGCTCATGCTCACGTTCCTGGCGCCACTCGACAATATGATTGTTGATTTTCTGTCCCAGTGTTTCACAGCTTTTCAGAGCAATGATGCCCAGCTCGCCCACAGGGATGGTTTCCAGATTGCGTTCATAGCCGGTTTGAAATTCCATAAAGTAATCCTCCGTAAAATGTTTTATCCAAAACCACGTCTAGTTTACCACAAAATTTTAAACGGTCAAGACTGTCTGTGCGATATTTTTTTCTGAAGACGTATATCGTCACCGATCAGCTTGAGCATCGTGTAATTGCTGGAAATACGCGAAAAGACGCGCTCCGAGTAAGTATCTGCAAAAGTTGCAAGCGCAAGGTTCGTGGAAATCAGTGTACTTTTCCTGCGCAGGATCCGTTCGTTCAGTACGAGAAAAAGCTGTGAAGAGACAAAGGAATTCACCAGCTCCGTACCGAGATCGTCAATAATCAGAAAATCACACTCAAAAATATGCTGCTCCAGTTCAGCCTGGCTGCTGCTGTCCGAACGCCCGAATGCCGAATCAGCGAAAAGCTCAAAGAGCCGGAAGGCTGAAAAATAGATGACAGAATGTGTGCTGTCAAGCAGCTCACGGGCAATACAGTGGGAGAGAAAAGTTTTTCCCAGACCCGTATCTCCATACAGAAAAATATTCTCAAAGCTCCTGTCGAAATCCCGGACAAAACGGCGGCACTCATCGGCGGTGCGCTTTGCCGTCTGTCTGGCGGTAAGTCCCGTCACCGGATCAGTGATCCGGTCGGAGTAATAGGACAGAGAAAAGGCTGCAAAATTTTCTTCCTGGAGAATCTCCCGCAGATTTGACTGCATGTAAAGGAGATCAATGATCGCCTGGCGGAAGCAATGGCACTTTTCGGTCCCGATATATCCGGTATCCTGACAGTCGGGGCAGCGGTACTGCGGGCTCAGATAGTCCGCCGGATAGCCGTTTGACAGAAGAATCTGCGTCTTGCGCGCAGAGAGAGCGGCAATCCGGGAGCGGAGCTCATTTACCGAGTCAGTTCCGTCCAGCAGAAGTGCCCGGGCACAGGCAGTGCTCGACGCGGCAATACGTCCGTCAATTTCCGAAAATTCCGGAAAACGGTTGTAGATTTCTTCTGTGCGTCTGGAGAGCTCCTGCTGGTTTTTGGCCTGCCGGCGCTGGTAATCCCGCATGATTGTGTTGTACTGCGTATTTGTAAGTCCCATATGTACTCCTCGCAATTGTTGTCAGATGCCAGCGGCCGGTTACTGGTTCAGAAGCTGTCGCTCTAGCTTGTTGTAATCGTATTCCCGCTGAGTGAAATTGTTGAAGCGGTTTGAAACCTGCTTCTGGGGCTGGGGGGCAGCCTTCTTCTGCTCCTGAATCCTCTGTACATCCAGTTTTTTGATGTCATCCAGCGATTTTACGCCGCTCTTGTGCCATTTTGAGAGAATCCGGTCCGCATACTGAAAGCTGGGCTGATGTGTCTGACTGATCGTACGCGTGCACGCCTCCAGAATAATTTCCATGGGGAAACGGTATTCGTTCAGCCAGCGGGCCATAAACTCCTGTTCGGCTGGTGCGGGGTTGCGCCCCTTGATGCCGAAGGCATTGAAAATTGTAAAATAGTTTTTGTTGTAAAGGTTGGTCTCCTGCTTTGCCTGCAATACGGTAGAGATCCCGGCCTCAGCCCAGGAAAGGGCAACCTTTCTCATATAATGGCGGCTGGCGGAACCTTTGGAAATACAGTATTCCAGCAGGTACTCGATCAGATCGGCGGAAAAATGCAGTTCATCATAATAGTAGACAAAATCACTCTGTTCCGAGGAGGTGAGCGGCCGCTGCAGATACTGCTCTGCAATAAAGAAAAGCTGCTTCAGATCCTTCTGTTCCCTGGGGGAGAATCCGCTCTTCGTCGCTTTCTTTGAGGAAGCTGCATATTTGGAATCATCGCTGCCGGAATCCGGGGAGGCAGATCTGTTCTGCACAGAGCCCGAAAAATGCCCCTGGTACGTATCAGACTTTCCGGAAGCTTCCGTATAACGCGATTCCGTCGATGCGTCCATGAAAATCACATCCGTCCAGGTCCCGTCCGATGCAGTCTGTATGCGCAGAAGCTGCTGTTTTTCCCAGTATGCGAGGGCCCTCTGGATGTCCTTTTCCGTGTGCTCGAAAACATCGGCAATGGAGGACAGCGAAAGCTCGCGTCCCGTATTTGCACATCGAAGCAGATATAAATAAACTTTCACAAATTCCCCGTTGGCATGGGGCATATACTGGTCAATGAAGACGTTCTGTATGACCGTAAAGCCCTCCGGGGTATCCGTATAGATTTTCATGTCGTTCACTCCCCATTCAGTCACCATATTGCACGAACTGAGTATACCATACTTGAAGAAAAATGAGAACATCCAGTTTTTTACCGATTATCCACTATATAAATTGTGGACAATGTGGATAATGTGGATAAGAAGTTGACAATAATGACTCCATGCTGCGGAATCTGTTGAAAAAAACGGAAGAATGTATAAATATTATGTAAATCAAGTTGTCCACAAAAAATTCCACATGCCGTTGAACAAAAAATGTGAATAAACGTGTGGATAATGTGGATAACTACTGAAAGTCCTTTAAAATCAAGGCTTGTGGGATGTGTATAAGTTTTTTTTGAAAGCAATTTGGGTGCAGGTTTTGCCTTTGGTGGAACATAATCCATTAATTAGGTGAATGTGATATTTTCCTTCTGCCAGCTTTTGCTATACTAAAGGAAAGAACGGTGAAAAAGGATTATCATAAATGACGAAAACCGGCCTGGAATTATTTAAAAAAACAGAAGATATAGAAAAAGGAAAAGGAGAGAACACTATGGACACAAGAAAAGTAACCATCTGGGAGGAAGACTGTGTCATTCCGACATATAAGGTCTATCCTCCGGAAAAAAATCCATTATTTATTGAAAAACGTGTGTATCAGGGCAGCAGCGGCAAGGTATATCCGTTTCCTGTAACAGAAAAAATATCCGACGAGAAGGAAGATATGACGTACCGGGCCGTATTTCTGGAGAATGAGTATCTGAAGGTGATGGTGCTTCCGCAGCTGGGCGGCAGAATTCAGCGCGCTCTGGACAAGACCAACGGATATGACTTTGTCTATTACAATCACGTGATCAAGCCAGCACTTGTGGGGCTGACAGGACCGTGGATTTCCGGCGGAATTGAATTCAACTGGCCGCAGCATCACAGGCCGTCCACATACAGTCCGGTGGATTATAAGATCGTGGAGAATCCGGACGGCTCCTGCACGGTTCATCTGAGTGAGACGGACCGGATGTACGGGACAAAGGGCATGGCTTCTGTCAGCCTGTATCCCGGCAAAGCATACATCGAGATCAAAGGGCAGCTTTATAATGGCACGGATCTTCCGCAGACATTCCTGTGGTGGGCGAATCCGGCTGTTCCGGTCAATGATTATACATATTCTGTATTTCCGCCGGATGTCAATGCGGTTATGGACCACGGCAAGCGTGCCGTATCCACGTTCCCGATCGCAACAGGTGAATATTATAAGTGTGACTATTCGGCAGGTGTGGATATCTCCCGCTATAAAAATGTCACGGTGCCCACCTCCTATATGGCGGCCCACTCGGATTACAATTTTATCGGAAACTATGATGAGTCCTGGGAGGCAGGCCTGCTCCATGTGGCAGATCACCACATTTCTCCGGGCAAGAAGCAGTGGACCTGGGGGAATGGTGATTTCGGACGTTTCTGGGACCGCAATCTGACGGATGAGGACGGCCCGTATATCGAGCTTATGACGGGTGTCTATACGGACAACCAGCCGGATTTTACGTGGCTGAAGCCGGGCGAGGAGAAGAGCTTTGTGCAGTATTTTATGCCGTATAAAGGTGTCGGACGTGTGGGAAATGCGACAAAAGAGGCTGCAGTGGGCATCGCGTGGGCGAAAGACGGTGCAGGCAGTGAGTGCAGCGCCATCGAAGGAGCAGAATCTGCGGACAAGACTCCGGGAAAAACCGCAGTACTGAAGGTGTATGTGACTGCAGCCCATGACAGTGCGGTGATCACGGTGGCGGAGAAGGATAAGATTCTTCTTGAACGTACGGAAGCGCTGTCACCGGAAACCTGCTTTGAAGCAGCGGTTCCGGGAGTGGGAGTGCTGGAGGACTGCACGGTGACCGTCACGGCTGACGGGGAAGAGCTCGTATCCTACAAGGTATATAAAGAGGAACTGCGTCCGATCCCGGAACCGGCAGAGGTGCTGCGCGCGCCGCAGGAGCTGAAATCTCTGGAGGAGCTGTATCTGGCAGCCACACACCTGGAACAGTACCGTCATGCCACCTATGAGCCGGCAGATTATTATCTGGAAGGACTGAAGAGGGATGCCACAGATATCCGCCTGAATAACGGATACGGACTGTACCTTCTCAGACGCGGAAGAATCAGAGAAAGTATTCCGTATTTTGAGGCGGCAGTGAAGAAGCAGACGTGGAAGAATCCCAACCCGTACTCAGGAGAATGCTATTTCAATCTCGGACTGGCTCTGGAAGCGGACGGACAGGAAGAAAAAGCGTACGACGCATTTTTCAAATCCACCTGGAGCGCAGAGACGCAGAGCAGCGGTTTTTACTGGCTGGCGTGTCTGGAAGCGCGCAGAGGCAGACTGGAGGAATCTCTGAATTTTGCGTACCAGTCACAGATCCGTGGCTGGCACAATATGAAAACGCGGACACTGCGCCTGGCACTGATGAGAAAGCTGGGGCAGGATACGGCAGCTCTTTTAAAAGAATCTCTGGAGATCGATCCGCTGTATATGGGATGCCTGTATGAGCAGGCGGCAGCCGGCAAAAACATGGATGAGTGGAAGCATTATATGCGTGATGAGGCTCACAATTATCTGGAGCAGGCCCTGGACTATGCGAAGGCAGGCCTTTATGAGGACGCCGCTGTGATTCTGGAAGCGTGTCCCGATGTGGAAAATCCTCTTCGCTGGTATTATCTGGGCTGGATTTACGGACTGATGAAAAAGCCGGATACGTCGTCCGCATATTTTGCGGAGGGCGAGAAGCGCACCGGTGAAGCGTGCTTCCCCAACCGCGTGGAGGAGATCAGGATTCTGGAAGCAGCCATTGATGGGCTTTCGTCAGCTCCGATGGCACATTACCATCTCGGCAATCTGCTGTACGATAAAAAAAGGTATGAGGAAGCCATCGCACACTGGGAAGCTGCTGCACAGGAAAAGCCGGAATTTGCGGCATCATGGAGAAATCTGGCAATTGCGTACTATAACAAGTGCACTCAGCCACAGAAGGCCATGGAAGCCATGGAACGCGCCTGCAGGATGGATGGTTCCTACCCGCGTCTGTGGCTGGAATACGATCAGCTTGCAGCAAAAACAGGCTGCACCGTCGAAGAGCGGCTGGCTGTTCTGGAGGCACATCCCGACTGTCTTGCAGCGAGAGATGACCTGAATCTGAGGAGAATCACACTTCTGAACTGCCTCAGACGGTATGAGGAGGCGCTGGAAGCGCTGAAAGAAGGACGATTCCACCCCTGGGAGGGCGGCGAAGGAAAGGTGATCGCGCAGTACCGCTATGCACTGATTCATCTGGCCATGGAAAAGCTGGAGCAGGGAGCGGCGGAGGAAGCGCTTAAGCTTCTTCAGGCTACACTTTCCTATCCGGAAAATCTGGGAGAAGGAAAGCTTCCCAACGTGCCGGACAATGAGGCCCATTACTATATGGGCAGGGCCTGCCGGATGCTCGGGGAAGAGGAGCAGGCAGAAACGTATTTCCGTCTGGCAGCGTCAGGTCCCCAGGAACCCTCAAGCGCAATATATTACAATGATCAGCCCTCTGATTTCATCTATTATCAGGGACTGGCTTTCCGTGAGCTTGGTCAGGAGGAGCGTGCACGCAAATCCTTCCATCAGCTGGTTATTTTTGGTGAGAAGCATATCTTTGACCGCGTCGGATACGATTTCTTCGCAGTATCCATGCCGGAGCTGGAGGTATTCCAGGATGATATCGCGCTGCGCAACCGCCAGTACTGCAATTATCTGCGTGCCCTCGGATGCCTGGGACTTGGCAGGAAAGAGGAGGCTGCAGAGCTTCTGGATAAGGTGCTTCTGAACCAGAAGGATCACCAGGGAGCGATTGCACACAGAGCTTTCTGCTAAAGGAGAGGATTCGATCAAAACTGGACAGTTTACATAATATGTGCTAAGGTTTGGATTATGGAAAATTTACAGCAATGGAAAAAAGACGGATTCAAGGGGGAACAGATGATTGTTCTCCCCACAGAATCTTTCAGTAATTACGTGGAACATCCGCTGGTCAGGCGGCTGTATCTGACCGACGTGGGATTTTTCCCCTGTGCAGAGCATCATTACAGAGAACGGGAGGACGGAATTGATGAGTACATCTTTATTTTCTGCACAGAGGGACGCGGAACGATCATTGTAGAGGGGAAGGAATATACTCTTCACGAAAATGAGGCTTTCTGCATCCCGCGGTTCAGAGGACACCGGTATTTTGCCAGCGAAGATGATCCGTGGAGTATTTTGTGGGTTCACTTTAAGGGAGAAGATACGTGTTATTTTCCCATTGAGGACTGTCAGGTGGTGGCTTTTACGACACAGCACGCCACGAACCGGATGCATTTCCTGTTTGACCTGCTGTTTCGGGTACTGGAGGGCAACTACACTCTGGGCAACTTTATTTATATTTCCCAGGTGCTCTCTCTGATTTTGGCAGAGACGTATCATCGTGAAAAGAGTAATTCGACGCTGGAGCAGAACAAACACGTGACGAATGTGGTGAAGTACATGTACGGTCATCTGGATGAAAATCTGACGCTGGATCAGATTGTGGAGGAATTTGACCTTTCCAAGAGCTACCTGAATGCAGTGTTTCAGAAATATACGCAGCATGCGCCCATGGATTTCTTCATTAATCTGAAAATGAAGCGGGCGTGTGAGCTTCTGAGATCCACAGATACTTACGTTTATGAGGTGGCACAGAGACTTGGATATTCGGACCCGTATTACTTTTCGAGAATTTTCAAACGGGTGGTGGGGATGTCTCCCAGCGAGTATAAGCACAGTGACTATTTTCATTATAAAGAATAAATGTAACGGTTAAGAACAGGCCGAATCACTTGCTGATGAGGCCGTAAGAATATGAATCAGGTGCTTTTCAGAACAGGTCAGAGTATTTACTGCTGAGAACGGATAAAAGGGGTTCAGGAGTAAGCGCGAAAAGACTGAGAGAAATTCAGAAAAGGGGGATTTAGTTTATGGTTTATTCACTGGAAGGACAGTGGCAGGTGAAGCTGCAGGACGGAAGTCTCTGGCAGATGCAGGTTCCCGGAACGCTGGATGAAAATCAGATCGGCTATAAGGACGCAGGTGCCAATCAGTGGCATCCGGATGAGTCTCTCGGCAATGACGCGATTTTTGATGCGGATGCGCCGATCGCAACGCGTCTGACAAGGAAATATACGTATGAGGGTGAGGCCAGGCTGACAAGGAAAATATCATATCTGCCGCCGGAAGGCAAACGTGTATTTCTGGAGGTGGAGCGGGCAAGGTGTCTGAGACTGCTGGTAAACGGACAGGAAATTCCGGATTTTGAGGAGCCCTCCATCAGCACGCCCCACGTATTTGAAGTGACAGGACTGCTGGGAGAAGATACGGAGCTTGCGCTTCTTTCTGACAACAGCTATCCGGGGCTTCCACATGACGCCATCGTATTTTCTTCGGCTGCAACGGATGAGACACAGACGAACTGGAACGGTGTGCTGGGATACGTGAGACTGCGGACGGAGGAGCCTGTGTTTCTGCAGGCAGTGCGCGTGTATCCGGCAGGAGATAAGGCGGATGTGCAGCTTGTGATTTTGGCAGACCGTCCGTATGAGTACAGGGCAGTGATCAGCAGCAAAGCCCTTGCTGAATCCCACGAGACAGTGGTAAGGGGCGAAAAAGGCTGCAGGGAAGTCTGGATGAGAGATCTTGCACTGGCAGAGGATGTAAAAAGATGGGATGAGTATGAGGGAAATCTGTATGAGCTCTCGGTGACGCTGGAGGAACTTGCAACGGAAACAGGCTCATCGGAAGCTCCGGCAGAACAGGCAGAGAATACTGTTTCATCTGAAACGCCGGCCGATGTGGTCTGCAGCAGGACGGTGACCTTCGGCGTCCGTGACTTCGGTGATGACGGAACGGGAAGACTGGCACTGAACGGGAGGAAAATTTTTGTCCGCAGTGAGGCAAACTGTGCGGAATTCCCGGAGAGCGGCCATCCTCCGATGACTGTGGAGGAATGGACAGAAGTCCTCTCCATGTTTAAATCCTACGGTGTGAACCTCATGCGTTTTCACTCCCATATACCGCCGGAAGCTGCTTTTACTGCAGCTGACCGCATGGGCATCATGATGGAGCCGGAGCTTTCGCACTGGAATCCGAAGACGGCTTTTGAGGCGGAGGATGCATGGGAATATTATCAGAAGGAGCTGAGACAGACCATTCTGACACTGGCCAATCATCCCTCCTTCGTCATGCTGACGCTGGGCAATGAGCTCTGGACCGGTGAACTGGGAATGGAGCGCATGAATCAGCTCATCGACATGGCCCATCGGCTGGATTCTACGAGATTGTATGCCAACGGATCCAACGCCTTTTACGGGACGGCAGGCTGTCATCCGAAGAGTGATTTCTACACGTCGTCAGGGTATTATGAACATATGCTGCGTGGCATTTGCGCCGGGCAGAAGGAGACAGACGGACTTTTGCAGGGACATATCAACAACCAGTATCCAAATGCCAGAGCAGATTATGAGGGCTCCATGGAAAAGCTGCGCCAGACGTACGCGAAGCCGGTCTTCGGCTTTGAGGTGGGACAGTTTGAAGTGCTTCCTGATTTTGATGAGCTGGAGGATTTCAGGGGAATTTCTGATCCGGCAAACTACCGGCTGATTCAGGACAAGGTGAGAGCGAAGGGACTGGAGCCTGTGTGGAAGAAGTATGTGGAGGCTACGGGAGAGCTTTCACGCATCGGCTACAGGGAGGAGACGGAGGCTGTGATGCGTACTGCTTCCATGTCAGGTCTGTCTCTTCTGGGAATCCAGGATTTCCCGGGACAGGGAACGGCTCTGGTAGGTATGCTGAATGCTCATCTGCAGCCCAAGCCCTTTGACTTTGCGAGACCGGAGCGCTTCGCAGAATTCTTCTGCCCGCAGCTTCTGCTGGTGCTGCTGGAGAAGTATACGTATGAAAATACAGAGATACTCCGGGCGGAGGTGAAGGTGGCAAATTATGGAAAAGAATCCATCAAAGGACCGGTACTCTGTGAGCTGAAGAATGCCAGGAGCGGATGTGCGGCCGGGAATGCAGCGGAGGATGGCAGTGTGCATCGCCGCGTGACTCCGGTATCTTCCGGCAGTCCGGAGAGCTGTGTATTCCCGTCCGGCGAACTGACCAGTGCAGGTATTCTGGAAATACCGCTCGATTTTGTGCAGGTACCCTCCAGACTTGACCTGACCATCACCGTGGGACCGACGGAGAATACATATCCGATCTGGGTGTATCCGCCCACAGCTTTGCAGTGTCCGGAGAATGTCTATGAGACGGAGAAGCTGGATGACCGTGCCAGAGAGGTGCTGAAAGCAGGCGGCCGTGTCTATCTGAGTCCGAAATCTGATGCGGAATCTCTGCCGTCTTCGATTCGCACGCAGTTTACGACAGATTTCTGGTCCGTAGGGACTTTTCCGTACCAGGAGGGAAGCATGGGGCAGCTGATTGACACGGAGCATCCCATATTTGAGAACTTCCCTACAGAATTTCATACGAACTGGCAGTGGTGGCCGATGGCGACCAGGCGTGCAGTGATTCTTCCGCGTATGATAAAGTTCATTATTACGGAGCTGGACAGCTATGCTTATCTGAGACCTATGGCGCAGCTGTTTGAGTGCAGATGCGGCGGCGGAAAGCTGATATTCTCTTCCATGGGACTGCAGGATCTTTTGCAGTATCCGGAGGCGCGGGCGCTTCAGAACAGTATTTACCGGTACATGGAATCGGACAGATTTGCTCCTGAGCAGGAAATTCTGATGGATGATATTGCTGCTCTCGTACGATAAAATTAAATTTTGATAAAAATATATAAAAAATACCGGAGAAATCAAAATAAATATTGCATCTTTACTGCTGTATAAACGGTGAAAGATTTTTGATAGTGGAAAATAGTCCATGAAATTGAGCGATATATCATTTATCTTGTGCATTGTATAAGATATACTTAAAGCATCAGAAGCGAAGAACTTCAAAAAAAAGCACAAAATAACACAAAGCGGGCAAAGAAAACACGGCGGTGCCGTGTGAGAAAGAAAGGAGCAATTCGAATGAAAAAACAGCTTATAGCATTGATGATGGCAGCAGCTATGGTGATTCCGGCAGCGAGTGTATCTGCGGAAGAGACAACGCTGACGATCTGGGACTGGGATGAAGCACATCTGACACACATGACCGAGTGGTATATGGAGCGTCATCCGGATGTGAAGATCGAGACACTCGTAGTGGCTGCTACAGATTATATGCAGAAGTTCCAGAGTGCAGTGGCCAGCGGCAGCGGAGTTCCGGATATTGTCCTGGCAGAGATGGGATACAGAGGACGTCTCTTTGACATGGGAGTGCTGGAGGATCTTTCACAGGAGCCGTACAGTGTAAAGTCAGAGGATATGTTTGATTTTGCAACAACGCTCGGCTCAGGCCCCAACGGAGAGCTGTACGGCGTGGAGCAGCAGATCTGCCCCAGTGGCTTTGCATATCGCCGTGATCTGGCAAAGGAATATCTCGGAACGGACGATCCGGATGAAATCGCTGAAATGATTTCCGACTGGGACAAGCTGTTCGATATCGGTCAGCAGGTAATCGAGAAGAGCGGCGGAGCCGTGACGATATTCCCGGGTGTAACTGTTCTGAAGGATATCCTGATCAACCGCAACGTAAGCGACTATATCAATGGAGACGAGATTGACCTGACATCCAGATACACAGGCGTTCTGGAGACAATTACAAAATTCAATCAGGCAGGACTGCTGGGCAAGCAGGAAGACGGTACTCCGGCACTGGCTAACAGCTATGCGGCAGGCGAAGTTCTGTTTTATCCGTGTGCACCGTGGAGCCTGAAATGGGGCATTACAACCAACGATCCGGACGGCTCGGGCAACTGGGGTCTGACAAAAGCACCGGAGAACGGATTTACATACGGCGGAACTTCCGTTGGTATTTATTCCGGCAGCGAGAATAAAGATGCAGCATGGGAGTACATTCAGGAAGTATACTGTACAGGCGAAGGCGTAGAGGAAGCTTATAAGCAGTTCGGCTTCATGACAGGCTTCAAGGCTCCTTATGAGGATGAGAACTCTTACTTCTTCACAGAGGAAGGACAGTATGATGAGTTCTTCGGAGGACAGAATCTGGCAGATTACTTTATCAACAAGATTGCGATCACCACAGAAGGACAGAGACAGACAAAGCATGAGAGCAATGTAAGAACGGCTCTGACAAATGTAGCTACACAGATGACAGCGAATACGGAGATGACTGCAGAGGAAGCACTTGAAGCTCTGAAGACAGAGGTTCAGACTCTGATTCCCAATGCGGTAATTAAATAGTCAGAACACAGCATGTTCATAATGAAGTAGCGACAGCGGAATCCAACCGTCCGCTTTGCACAGGAAAAGCTGCCGGATACGGCAGCTTTTCGTAACTGTGAACAAAGTGGACAGTGACAGCTTTTCCCGTAATCCCGGGGAAATTCTGCCGCGACCACGCGGTACCTTTTTCCTGAATTACAGGAAATCGGGTGAGGATTCCGATAAGGCAGAGAAAGGAGCGAAGTAATGAAAAAGAAATCCGCCTTTAAAAAAAGAAATAAATGGCCCTATCTGTTCTGTCTTCCGTTTATCCTGGCCTATGGAATTTTCAGCCTGTATCCGATGCTGTATTCCCTGCAGCTGAGTTTTTTTGACTGGAACGGATTCGGTGAAAAGGTCTTTGTCGGAATACAGAACTACGTCACCTTATTTACGAAAGATCCGCTTTTTCTGAAATCTCTTGTCAATACCGTGATTCTGATGGCATTTTCCACACCGATCACGGTACTTCTCGGACTGGGCGTGGCGTATCTGCTCTTTGATGTGGGCAGAGGAAAGCGTCTGTACCAGACGGTCAACTTTTTTCCGTATATTACGACGCCGGTAGCCATCGGTTTTATCTTCTCTTATCTGTTTGACTGGCAGTCCGGATATATCAACAAGATCTTTACCTCCATCGGTATTCTGGATGAGCCGTTTTTCTGGCTTGGAAGTGAGATTGCTTCCAAGGTTATCATTGTCATCATGGTTGTGTGGCGCTGGCTGGGATACTATATGGTCATCTATCTGGCTGCCATGACTGCGCTTCCGTCTGATGTATATGAGGCGGCGGCTGTGGACGGTGCAGGTAAATTTACGATATTTACGAAGATTACGGTCCCAATGCTGAAAAATACAACGAAATTCCTGCTGATTACATCGCTGATCGGCGGTCTCCAGATGTTTGAAGAGCCGAAGCTTCTTTTTGGCGGATGGGCAGCACTCGGAAACGGACAGACGGGAGGTCCCGGCTATACGGCCCTGACAACCGTATGGAAATTCTACAATGATGCGTTCGGTCTCGATTCCCGTCTCGGATACGGCTCTGCCATCGCCTATACACTGTTCGTTGTGATTGTGACATTTACAATCGTCGGTTTCAGAATCAGCAGAGGAAGGGGTGACAGGGATGAATAGAAAAATACAGAGAAAAGCCGGCGCTGCATGCAAGCAGCTGGTGCTGATTGTCATGACGCTGATCATGTTTTTTCCGCTGTTCATTGTGTTCATTATGGGAACGTACTACAGCGAAGATATATTCAAAGGCATGCCGATTCTGCCGGGCAATTATTTTATTGAGAATCTGAAGATGGTTCTGTCAAAGGGATTTCTGCAGGCATTTCTGAATTCTGTTATTGTATCTGTATTTTCTGTACTGCTCAGTGTTTCCGTCTCTACGCTGATCGGATTTGGCCTGTCAAAATACAGATTTAAAGGAAAAAAAGTGATTCTGGCATTCGTTGTGGCAGTCATGATGATTCCGAGTCAGGTATCTCTGATCGGTTACATGCTGGAGATGAGAAAGCTGGGGCTGCTCACTACACTGCTTCCGCTGATCTTCACCTGGGCCGCTCATCCTCTGGGCGCCTTTCTGATGGTTCAGTTTTTCAGTGACAGCGTGCCGGATGAGCTTCTGGAATCGGGCCGTATTGACGGCTGTTCCGAGCCGGGGCTCTTTATCAGGATTGCCGTTCCGTGCATCAGACCGGGAATTGCCACGCTGGCTGTGCTGATATTCCTGGGATCCTGGAACAATTATACACTTCCTGTTATTTTGATCAACAAACAGGAGCTGTTTACCATTCCGCTGATGGTCAATACGCTTTCAAATGCGTTCCGCAGTGACTACGGCGCAATTATGTGCGCTCTGGGGCTGTCTATTCTGCCGATGATTGTGCTTTTCAGCCTGTGCTCAAAGACATTTATCAAGGGTATCTCAGCCGGAGCAGTAAAAGGATGAGTGCGGAAAAAGCCCCTGCCGGGTATTACAGCCCGGCAGGGGCTTACTGTATCTTATAAAAAATGATAATTGTTCTGAGGCAGGCAGAATTACTGTCCCAGAAGATGTTCTCCTATCTTTACCACATCTCCGGCGCCCATGGTAATCAGCATGTCTCCGGATGTGCAGTTCTCCAGCAGAAAAGTCTCGATCTCGTCGAAGGTCGGGAAATAGTAAGCTTCTTTTCCGAGGTCATTCAGTTTCCTGCGGATATCGTCGGAGCTGATGCCGAGCGTGTCGGTCTCGCGTGCAGCGTAGATATCGGCGAGAACAATCTTGTCCGCATGGGAGAGCGCCTCGACAAATTCGTCAAACAGTGCTTTGGTGCGTGTGTATGTATGGGGCTGGAAGACACACCAGACAGATTTGCACGGAAATTTCCTGGCTGCGTGCAGTGTGGCTCTGATCTCTGTGGGATGGTGTGCGTAATCGTCGATGATGGTGACGCCGCCGATTTCTCCCTTTTTCTGGAAACGGCGGTCCGTTCCGGTGAAGGAAAAGAGACCCTTTGCCATGACGTCGGCAGAAAGACCGAGCAGGTCGCCGGATGCCAGGGCGGAGACGGCGTTGGCAATATTGTGTTCTCCCGGGACGGAGAGATCAAAATGTCCCAGAACCTTTTCACCCTTTTTCAGTGTAAAGCTTCCGTAACCCAGTTCGTTGTAGGAGATGTCTGATGCACAGTAATCACCGCTGTCTGTGCCGAATGTCACGACACGGCAGGAGAGGCCGGATGTCAGAGATTCCAGATCCGGGACTGCTGCATTTATGATCAGTGTCCCGTCAGCCGGGATACGCTGGGCAAACAGCCGGAAAGAATGACGGATGTCGTCAAGATCTTTAAAAAAGTCCAGATGATCTGCATCAATGTTCAGGATGATTCCGATCTTCGGTGTGAGGCTCAGAAAGCTGTTGGTGTATTCACAGGCCTCTGTCAGGAAATATTCGGAAGTGCCGATGCGCACATTGCCGCCGATGGAATGGAGAATACCGCCCACAGAGATGGTGGGGTCCAGCTCCGCCTCCATCATAATATGTGCGAGCATGGAGGTTGTGGTCGTTTTGCCGTGTGTGCCGGCTACAGCTACCGGAAGCTCATAATTATTCATAAGCTGTCCCAGCAGTTCCGCCCTGGTAAGCATCGGGATGTTTCTGGCTGCTGCGGCTGCGTATTCCGGGTTGTCCGGATGAATTGCTGCAGTATATACAACGACATCCGTCCCTTCTGCGATGTTGGATGCACTCTGGGGATACATGATATGGGCGCCGAGCTCCGTCAGCCACTGGGTCAGCGGGCTTTTTCTGGCATCGGAACCGCTTACAGTAAAGCCGCGCTTCAGCAGCACTGCGGCGAGACCGCTCATACTGATACCGCCGATGCCGATGAAATGTACATGGACAGGCTGGTTGTAATTTATCTGATACATAGCGAAATCTCCTTATTATAAAAATATCATTCCGCTCTCCATTATACTCTATCTGAAACGAATATCCAAGGATTTTTCGCAAAGCCACATTTTCATGCAGAAAAAGGAGCGTTTCCTCCTCTGTTTCTGCAAAATATCAAGGAAAACATGGGAAAAATACACAAAAAATCGACATAATGCGGCAACAAAGTGGCGCATAAGTGACAGAAAGAAATTACGAAAATCATGCGTTAAGTTATTTGTAATAAAAAGTTAGAAAAAAAATAGAAATTATTGTAAAAAATGTTCACTAATCTGGAAGTCTGTGCTATAATACATAAAAGATATCAGGATTGTTTCGCAGCTCTCGCTCCAGCAGTCCTGTAAAATCATAAAATATATCAAGAGCAAGAGGTGATTACGTGATTAAGAAAGAAATGATAGCAATGCTGCTGGCAGGCGGACAGGGCAGTCGTCTCGGTGTTCTGACCTCCAAAGTGGCCAAGCCTGCGGTGGCATTCGGCGGTAAGTACCGTATTATTGATTTCCCGCTCAGCAACTGCATCAATTCGGGTATCGATACCGTGGGCGTGCTGACACAGTATCAGCCGCTTCGCCTGAATACACATATTGGTATTGGTATTCCGTGGGATCTGGATAAAACGGTCGGTGGAGTTACCGTTCTTCCCCCGTATGAAAAGGTGGGGAAGACAGAGTGGTATACGGGAACTGCCAATGCCATTTATCAGAATCTTGCATATATGGAGTCTTTTCATCCGGATTACGTTCTGATCCTTTCCGGCGATCACATTTACAAGATGGACTATGAAGTTATGCTGGATTACCACAAGGCGCACAATGCGGATGTCAGTATTGCGGTTATGCCTGTTCCCAGGGAGGAGGCAAGCCGTTTCGGAATTGTTGTCACGGATGACAACGGAAGAATTCTCGAGTTCCAGGAAAAGCCGAAGGAGCCTAAGAGCAATCTTGCATCCATGGGCATTTACATATTCTCGTGGGAAGCGCTGAAGGAAGCGCTCCTGACACTTTCTGAGCAGAGCAACTGCGATTTTGGAAAGCACGTCATCCCGTACTGCCATGAAAAGGGCGAAACACTTGTGGCGTATGAGTACAACGGATACTGGAAGGATGTGGGAACGCTCGGTTCCTATTGGGAAGCAAATATGGAGCTGATCGATATCATACCGGAGTTTAATCTGTATGAGGAGTTCTGGAAGATCTATACGAAAAATGATATTCTTCCGCCCCAGTATCTGTCAGCAGATTCTGTGGTGGAGAGATGTCTTGTGGGTGACGGCTCAGAGATTTACGGTTCCGTGTACAGTTCCATCATCGGCTGCGGTGTTGTGATTGAGGAGGGGGCGGTGGTGCGCGACTCCATAATCATGCAGAATGCGGTCATCAAAAAGGGTGCAGTGATCAATAAGGCAATTATTGCCGAGCAGGCCGTGATCGGAGAGAACGCCGAGCTCGGAGTCGGGGAGGAGATCCCGAACAGAATAAAGCCGGCTGTTTATTCTTTCGGTCTTGCAGTGATCGGAGAAAATGCGGTGGTTCCGGCGAATGTGAAGATAGGCAAAAATACGGCTGTCACAGGTGTTACCGTGCCGGAGGATTATCCGGACGGTGTGCTGCAAAGCGGCGAGATATTGGACAAGGCAGGTGACGTGCAATGAGAGCAGTAGGTATGATTTTGGCTGGAGGAAACAACTTCAGAATGAAAGAGCTTTCACGAAAGAGGGCAATTGCAGCCATGCCGATCGCCGGCAGCTTCCGTGCTATCGATTTTGCGCTGAGCAGTATGTCAAATTCCGGCATTCAGAAAGTAGCTGTGCTGACGCAGTATAATTCCAGATCGCTGAATCAGCATCTCAGCTCCTCCAAATGGTGGGATTTCGGCAGAAAACAGGGCGGACTTTTCGTTTTTCCGCCAATGGTAACGGCAGATAACAACTTCTGGTACAGAGGAACGGCTGATGCGATCCATCAGAACCTTGAATTCCTGAAACAGTGCCATGAACCATATGTAGTCATCGCCTCCGGCGACGGCGTATATAAGCTTGATTACGCAAAAGTACTGGAGTACCACATTGCGAAACGGGCAGACATCACGGTAGTGTGTAAGGACATCCCCGTAACAGAAGATGTTACCAGATTCGGTATTCTTCAGATGAATGAGGACAACAGAATTGTCCAGTTCGATGAGAAACCGATGTCTGCAGCCTCCCATACGATTTCCTGCGGTATCTATGTGATCCGCAGACGTCAGCTCATTGAGATGGTGGAGAGATCGGTACAGGAGGAAAGACACGACTTTGTAAAGGACATTCTGATCCGCTACAAGGACGTGAAGCGTATCTACGGATACAAAATGCAGGAGTACTGGAACAATATCGCGTCTGTGGAATCTTACTACAGGACGAACATGGACTTCCTGAAAAAAGATGTCAGAGATTACTTTTTCCGTGAATATCCGGATGTGCATTCCAAGGTGGATGACAATCCTCCCGCCAAATACAATCCGGGCAGCACGGTGAAGAACAGCCTGATCGCAAACGGTTCTATCATTAACGGTTATGTGGAAAATTCCATTATCTTCAAGAAGGTTTTTGTCGGCGAGAACTGCGTGATTAAAAACTGCGTCATTCTCAATGATGTCTATATCGGAGATAATGTATATTTGGAGAATTGCATCGTAGAAAGTCGTGACACCATCCGCGCAAATTCCCGTTATGTCGGAGAAGACGGGCTGAAAATAGTAGTCGAGTCCAATGAACGGTATGTTCTGTAACGGTATGGTCTGCAAAAAGAAACGAAAAGTATCTGTGAAGGTACTGAACAGATACGACGAAAGAAAACAAGAGGAACCACGGGGGAACAGGTAAATGACGATAACGGACGTTAGAGTGAGAAAAGTAGCGAAGGATGGGAAGATGAAAGCAGTCGTTTCCATTACGCTGGATGATGAATTTGTTGTACATGATATCAAGGTAATCGAAGGAGAAAAGGGGCTGTTCATAGCGATGCCGAGCCGCAAGGCGGCAGACGGAGAGTACCGTGATATTGCACATCCTATCAACTCGGAGACTCGCGAACGGATTCAGCAGATTATATTGAATGAGTATGAGAGGGCGGCGGCAGAATCGTCGGAAGAATAAATGAACAGACCGGGCTGCTGCAGAATGGGCGCATATACAGCGCACGTTTTGCAGCAGTCTTTTTTTATCAATTTTATATTGTCATCGTGGCTACCATTCGGTATAATAAACTGAGTTTTGATTTTGTTGCTAAAGGAGACACAAATGAACACGAAAAAAATACTGACAGAAACAGAAACAGCGGTGAAGAAGGAGCGCGAAAGAGTTTCGGGAATTCTGGTACATCCCACCTCATTTCCGTCTCCGTACGGGATCGGTGATCTTGGACCGGGCGCGTATGATTTTATTGATTTTCTCGGGAAGACGGGACAGCACCTGTGGCAGGTTCTTCCTCTTGGTCCCACAGGCTTCGGAGATTCTCCGTATCAGGGCTTTTCCGCGTTTGCAGGGCAGCCGCTGATCATCAGTCCGGACAAGCTGATGGAGATGAACCTTCTGAAAGCGGAGGACGTGGAGGAAATTCCAGAGTGGGATCCGCGCCGGGTGGATTACGGTCCCGCGATTCAGTTCAAGACAGCACTCCTGAAAAAGGCGTGGGCTGCGTTTGCACATACGCCGGACAAGACACTTCTGGAGGAATTTGAGGCATTCTGTGACGATGAAAAGGACTGGCTCGATGATTATACACTCTTTATGGCCTGCAAGGATTGCCATGAGGGGCGCTGCTGGATCGAGTGGGAGGAGGAGATCCGCACCCCGACGCAGGAGACGAAAGAGCTATGGCGCGAAAAGCTGGCGGAGAGCATCAATTACTACAGCTTTATCCAGTTTATTTTCCAGAAGCAGTGGATGGAGCTGCGCGACTATGCCCATGAGAAGGAAATTCAGATTATCGGCGATATTCCGATCTTTGTTGCGTATGACAGTGCTGATGTCTGGGCCGGCAAAAAGCTGTTCCAGCTGGATACAAAGGGACATCCCACATCAGTGGCGGGAGTTCCGCCTGATTATTTCAGTGCCACAGGACAGCTCTGGGGTAACCCGCTTTATGACTGGGATTACCACAGCGAGACAGGATATCAGTGGTGGATCAGGAGAATCAGCCGTCAGCTTACTCTGACAGATTACCTGCGCATTGATCACTTCCGTGGATTTGAAGCGTACTGGTCCGTTCCTGCCGGGGAGGAGACAGCCATCAACGGTCAGTGGGTGAAAGGGCCGTGTGAGGATCTGTTTCTTGCCATTTCGCGGGCGCTGGGCAGTGATCTTCCGATCTGGGCGGAGGACCTGGGCATTATCACACCGGAGGTGGAGCACCTGAGAGATCAGTTTGACTTCCCGGGCATGAAGGTGCTGCAGTTCGGTTTCGGAGATATGAATGACCATAATTATATTCCGTTCTACTATACAACGCCCAACTGTATCTGTTATACAGGTACCCACGACAACGACACGACCATGGGCTGGTATGCAGAGCAGCCGGAGGTGGTGCGTGACAGAGTGCGCCGCATGGGCAATACGGACGGAAATGCAGTCAGCCTTGATTTTATCCGCTTTTGTATGGGAAGTATTGCAAAATATGCGATTTTCCCGATTCAGGATCTTCTGGTGCAGGGCAGTGAGGCAAGAATGAATACACCCGGTGTCGCTGCAGCCAACTGGGCGTTCCGCTACACACAGGAGGACCTGACAGAGGACAGGGCCAGGTGGCTTCTGAGCACGACAGAGCTGTTCGGACGCAGCTGAGCCAGAAAGGAATTGTGATATGATCCGTTTTATTTTGATTGCTGTATTTGTAATCTCGTTTTTGATCCTGTCGATTCCTGTTTTCCTCGTGGAATGGCTGATCGGAAAACGGAACCCCGGGCTGCGCGATATCAGTTCTCTGCGGATTGTGCAGGGGGCATTTAAGGTGGTTATCTGGCTGTCCGGCGTAAAGGTGACTGTGTTGGGGGAAGAGCGCATTCCCCAGGATACGGCGGTTCTGTTCATCGGCAATCACCGCAGTTACTTTGATATTGTGCTGACGTACGCCAGATGCCGCGGACTGACCGGCTATATCGCCAAAAAAGAGATGCTGAAGATTCCGCTGCTGTCACGGTGGATGAAGTGCCTTTACTGCCTGTTTCTGGACCGTTCCGATATCAAGGCGGGACTGAAGACTATTCTGGAGGCGATCGAGCAGGTCAAAAACGGAATCTCCATCATGATTTTCCCGGAGGGTACCCGCGGCAAGGGCACCAATGAGCTGGATATGCTGCCGTTCCATGAGGGCTCCTTCAAGATTGCGACGAAGACGGGATGCCCGATTATTCCTGTGGCTCTGACCAATACCTCCTCAATTTTTGAGGATCATTTTCCGCGGGTAAAGCCGGTGCACGTAACGATTGAGTACGGAAGCCCGATCTACACGAAAGAGCTGTCCCGTGAGGAGCAGAAGTTTATCGGAAAGCAGGTACAGGACAGGATTTCTGCCATGCTGGAGAAGAATATGGATGCTCACAGGCAAAAGAGCTCTTGATCGGAGCGAGAAAGGAGAAAACAGATATGAATCATTTTGTGAACAGCATGGATACTCTGATGTTTCAGAAAAAAGGGCAGAGCCGTGCTATTAATCAGGAGAATCCGAAGGGAGAAAAGGGCAGGGGCGGAATGGCTGCCAGCGATCTCGGCCCCGGCAGAAAAGGCGCACCGTGCATATGCGGAGTAAAACCGGGAGAGACGAAGGTGCTGGCAGAGATCGAGGGCTGCGGTGTAATCCAGCACATCTGGATCACAGTAACGGACCGGACGGAGAAGGATTATTTTGTGCTGCGTGATCTGGTTCTGCGGATGTACTGGGACGATGAGGAGACACCGTCCGTGGAGAGTCCTCTCGGTGATTTCTTCTGCTGCGGGTTCGCACGGGACTGTGTGGTAAATTCTCTCCCGATTGTTGTCAATCCGGCGAGAGGCTTTAACAGCTATTTCCCGATGCCGTTTCGGAAAAAGGCAAGGATTACGATTGAGAATCAGCATGAGGCGGAGATTCCGGCATTCTTTTATCAGGTGGATTACACGCTGTACGAGGAGCTTCCTGAGGATGTGGCATACTTCCATGCGCAGTGGAACCGCGAGCGTCTGACTGAGCTGAAAAAGGATTACACCATTTTGGAGGGTGTGCGCGGAAAGGGGCATTACGTAGGCACCTACATGGCTCTGACCACGCTGGAGCGTTACTGGTGGGGCGAGGGAGAGATCAAGATCTACCTTGACGGTGACGAGGAATACCCGACCATCTGCGGGACAGGTACAGAGGACTATTTCGGAGGATCCTGGAGCTTTGCCTCAGTGGAAGACGGTGTAACGAAGGAACATACTTACAATACACCGTTTATGGGGTATCCGTACTTTTCCCGGGAGGACAGCACCGTATTCAATGCGTACCATATGAATGACAAGCCGACGGAGAGGGGATTCTACCGGTGGCACATCATGGATCCGATTCTGTTTGATGAGGATATCCGTGTGACCATCCAGCAGATCGGTGTCTGCCACAAGGGACTGTTTGAGCGTCAGGACGATGTGTCAAGCGTTGCCTACTGGTATCAGTCCGAGCCGCACAATCCGTTTAAGCCGCTGCTGCCGAAGGAGCAGAGGTGGCCGAGATAGACGGAAAATAACACCAATATAAAAATAAGAGAAATTCCCTGGGAAATTTGCCGGATCATGCACTAAGGTGCGCGGCAGATTTTCCGGGGATTTTTCTGTTTCACCGAATCAGGTAAGTCTTAAAGTATCCGGAAATACGGCAGCCGCACATTCCGGAATATTTGGCCCCGTACCATAATATGAATAATATAAAGTGCATGGCTGGTGTTATATGTGAAGAAGTGTGCAGCGTTGCTTCTGGTAAGCTGGCTTCTGATCTTCGCTGTGGGCTGTGGATCATCAGGAGAGCAGGAAACGGATCGAAAGCCGGTGGAATTTACTGTGGTGGAGATGAGAAAGGTGCCGGCAGAGCTTGCGGAAATTATTGAAAAGAATAAAAAGAACGAGATCCGGATGACGTATACCCAGGGAGAAGAGCTGTATCTGATACGCGGATACGGGGAACAGAAAACGGGAGGATACAGCATTGCGGTGGCTGAATGTACGGAGGATGAGGAGACGGTCTGGCTGGATACGCGGCTGATCGGACCGCAGGAGCAGGAGAAGCTGTCGAAGGAACCCTCATATCCGTGCCTTGTCATAAAAATGGAGGTGCGGGACAAGGAAGTAATGATTCAGTGACGTCATCCTGAATCTGAATTTGCAGGTGGTATCTGATACCGGAAAGGCGGGAGTATATGGAGCTTTTGATGAAAAACATACATATGTGCAGGCAGGCGAAGCGTGCGGGAACACAGATTACTCTGGATGAGGACCTGAATGTCCCGGATGTGCGGCCTGATGTGGAAATGATTATCCAGAGCCGAGAAAAGGTGACGCTGGAGCACACACGGGCGGAGAGCGGCAGGCTCTTGGTGGATGGTTTTATGGAGGTCAGCATTCTGTATATGGATGATACGAAGGAGCGTCAGCTCTACAGAATCGATGCGAAGCTGCCCTTTGACGAGGCAATCAGCATGGACGGACTGGAAGCCGGGGACAACGTCCGGCTGCGCTATGAGACTGAGGACCTGAACGTTGCACTGATCAATTCAAGAAAGCTTGCGGTCCGGGCACTGCTCAGCTTTGAGGCGTCCGTGGAGGAGGTCTACGATCTGTCTGCAGCCGTCGGGACACAGACGTCTGCGATACTGTGTGAACGCAGGAAGCGCCTGGAGCTGATGCAGCTTGAGGTGCAGAAGAAGGATATTCTTCGCCTGAAGGAGGAGGTTTCACTTCCGTCAAACAAGCCGAATATCCACGAGATTTTATGGGACAATGTACAGCTTCGAAGCTGCCGGATTTCACTGCGGGAAGGCAGACTGGCGGTGCAGGGAAATCTGTTTCTGTTCGTATTGTACCGTGCGGAGGATGAGAATCAGGGTCTCCAGTGGCTGGAGCAGATGCTGCCCTTTGAAGGAGAGATGGAGTGCAGCGGCTGCGCGCAGGAGCTGGTGCCGGATATCGAGTTTTCGCTGGCCCAGGCAGAACTGGGAGCGCGGGAGGACACGGACGGGGAGCTGCGCCTGCTTCATCTGGAGGGAGTCCTGGAGATGGGTATCCGCCTTTACGGGAACGATGAGGTGGAAATCCTCGAGGACGTATATTCCCCGGAGAAAGCGCTTGAGCTGGTGACCAGTGAGGAAATTTATGAGAGTCTCGTTATGAAGAATGAATCGAAGTGCAAAGCCGCAGGCAGAATCCGCATTCAGAGTGCAAAGCCGCGGATTCTTCAGATCTGTCACAGCAACGGCAGCATAAAAATAGATAAGACACAGATTGTGCCGGAGGGAATTCAGATTGAGGGGGCACTGCCCGTGGCGATTCTGTACATTTCCTCAGATGATACGATGCCCTTTGCAGTTCTGGAGGGCACAGTTCCGTTTGCACATCTTGCGAGAGTTCCGGACATAGATGAAAACTGCCGGTTTACGCTTACCACGAGCCTTGACCAGCTTCTGGCGACCATGGCAGACAGCGAGGAAATTGAAATAAAAGCATCGGTAGGGCTGAATCTGTTTGTGGTACGTCCTCACAGACAGCAGTGTATTCATGAAATTCATGAGAAGGAATATGATCTGGAACAGCTGGAGGCAGTACCGGGGATCACGGGATACATCGTGCAGGGACAGGAGTCTTTGTGGGATATTGCAAAGCAGTATTATCTGACCCCTCAGCAGATTATGGAGATGAACGGACTGGAAACGGAACAGGTGAAAAAAGGTGACTGCCTGATTCTGATGAAGAGTGTGAATCCACTTCGTCACTTTTCATAAAAATAAAAATCCGCCGGTTCTTTCATTGACATTAAAAGTGGGAAAGGCTAAAATAATATCAGATTGTATACAAAATGCATGGATGTACATCCGGACAACAAAGGATCCCGGCAGGCGGTATTGTCACGTTTCTGCGGGAAAGCACGTGAAAGAAGGAGTGCACGGGGATGAAAGAACTGAAGCTGAAAGCAATGGCAAAAATAAATCTCGGTCTTGACGTTCTGCGCAGACGTGAGGACGGATATCATGATCTGCGCATGGTGATGCAGAGTATTTATCTGTATGATCAGATTATTCTGCGCCAGATAAATACTCCGGGAATCCAGGTCATCACGAATCTCAGCTATCTTCCGACGAACGAAGACAATCTGGTATATCGCGCCGCAAAGCTCCTCGCGGAGGAATTCGGGATTGAGCAGGGGCTTCAGATTGAGCTGAAAAAATATATTCCCGTGGCTGCCGGTCTGGCAGGCGGAAGCTCAGATGCGGCAGCTGTTCTGGTGGGCGTAAACAGAATGTTTTCCCTGGGTCTTTCCCAGGAGGAGCTGATGCTGCGCGGCGTAAAGATCGGAGCCGACGTTCCCTACTGCATTATGCGGGGAACAGCCCTGGCGGAAGGAATCGGGGAGCGTCTCACGAGACTGCCGGATGCTCCGGAATGTCATGTTCTGCTGGCAAAGCCTCCGATTCATGTTTCCACAGGCTTTGTATACGGGAATCTCCATGCAGACCGGCTTACGTATCATCCGGATATTGATGCCCAGGTGCAGGCCATCCGGGATGGTGACTTTTGCCGGATGGCGGAATGTATGGGAAACGTCCTGGAGACAGTGACCATACCGGCCCACCCGGTGATTCAGGAGATCAAGGACTGTATGATGCGCGCAGGCGCTGTGAAGGCGATGATGAGCGGCAGCGGTCCGACGGTGTTTGGACTGTTCGATGACAGGGAAAAGGCTCAGCAGGCTTTTGAACAGCTTGACAGAGGTGAGATGGCAAAGAGTGTGTTCCTGACGAAGTTTTTCCACAACAGGTCACAGAGGTACGCCGCAGAAGCGGCATTGGGAGGAAATCATGGTTGAAAATTTTCAGTTGCAGATGAATGAGTATCTGCCGCTGCGTGATGTAGTATTCCAGACGCTGCGGCAGGCAATACTGAGGGGAGAATTAAAGCCGGGAGAGCGCCTGATGGAGATTCACCTGGCGCATAAGCTCGGCGTCAGCAGAACGCCGGTCCGGGAGGCGATCCGGAAGCTGGAGCTGGAAGGGCTGGTGCTGATGATCCCGCGCAAGGGAGCAGTGGTGGCCGAGATTACGATTTCAGATCTCGAAGATGTTCTTGAGGTGCGTATGACGCTGGAGGAGCTGGCAGTGCGGTACGCCTGCAAACGGATTACGCAGGAGCAGCTGGACGAGCTGAGACATCTCGCAGACGAGTTCAGACGG
Source organism: Lachnospiraceae bacterium (assembly GCA_004557975.1). GTDB lineage: Bacteria > Bacillota > Clostridia > Lachnospirales > Lachnospiraceae > Choladousia. The sequence continues at coordinate 20,693 of SFEV01000011.1, read as the reverse complement.
TCCCTGTCCGGAAGCGATGTGGGGGCCTGTGCCCAGGCGGATGTGGCATTCCACGATGCGATTTATGAAGCCACCGGGAACAAGAGACTGATTCAGATTCTGAACAATCTGCGTGAGCAGATGTACCGTTACCGCATGGAATATCTGAAAGATCGTCTCTCCCACACGATGCTGATCAAGGAGCATGAAGAAATCCTGGAAGCACTGGAGTGCAGAGATGAGAAACGTGCCCTGGGGGCGATGAGCCGCCATGTGGAGCGTCAGAAGGAGCATATCATTGCCGTCCTGAGCCAGAAGGAAGCAGAGAACAGCTGCGAATAAAAAGATAAAATATGCAGATACTAGAGGATATCCTGACAGGGGATATCCTTTTCTTTTACAGGAAAATGATGTTCTGCGGTATCCCGTGCGGAAAGGCGGATTCACATTGAAGACAGTAATTTCTCACCATTTACAGCAGAATACGGACTGGATCATGCAGAGGTGCCAGAAGTGTGACGATATTATTCTGAGATCCATGAAGATCGGCCGGCCTGGTACGGACTGTCTGATTGTATATATCGAGACAGCGGTCTCAAATATGATGCTGGAGGATTCCGTGATCGGAAAGCTTCTGAACCATCTGTGGGAGATGGACAGCTCTGATCTTGAAAAGGCAGTGGCAGAGAACGGGCTGGGCATTTCGGATTCAAAAGAATTTTCTTTCCTGGAGGATGCGATGGATGCAATGCTGGCCGGAAACGCCGTTTTCTTCCTGGAGGGCTATCCCAGGGCAATAAAGATAGGAAGCAAGGGCTATCCCGGTCTCGGCGTCGCAAAAGCAGAGTCAGAGAAAGTGCTGCGCGGCTCCAGAGAAAGCTTCAGCGAGTCCGTCAAACTGAATACTGCACTGATACGCAAACGCATCCGGTCCACGAATCTGAAGGTGGAGGAAAACTTTCTCGGAGTCCGCTCCAACACGGTGACGGCACTCGTGTATGAAGAAGACCTGGTGCGGCCCTGGCTGCTTGAACGGATCAGGGAAGAGCTGCAGTCCTTCGCCATTGATGCGATTCCGGACAGCGGAATTGTGGAGCAGCTTGCCGGTCGTTTTTCCTGGTCCCCATTCCCGAAATTTCAGACGACGGAGCGCCCGGATAAGGCCGCGATGGCGGTGCTGGAGGGAAGGATCGTGCTGCTGTGCGACAATTCTCCGGTTGCTCTGCTGCTGCCCACTACATTTAATTCTCTGCTGCAGACGGGGGATGACTATTTCGGGAATTTTGAGATTGCGTCACTTCTGCGCTGCATCCGTTACGGCTCAGTCTTTCTGGCCTTCTCACTTCCCGGACTGTACGTGGCCGTCACAGGCTTCCATCCGCAGCTTTTGCCGACGGCTCTGTCATTGTCCCTGGCGGAGGCACGTTCCGGCGTCCCCTTTCCCGGTATCGTTGAGATTCTGTTTCTTGAGCTGTCCTTTGAGCTTTTGCGGGAGGCAGGGCTTCGGATGCCGGGGCCGATCGGAAATACCATCGGTATTGTGGGCGGACTGATCATCGGTCAGGCGGCAGTCAGCGCAAATCTGCTGAGTCCTGTGGTGGTGATTGTGGATGCGCTGACGGCGCTGGGCTCATTTTCCATTCCAAATGAAGAGCTGTCAGAGGCCTTTCGGCTGTTGAAATACGGGATGATTGTGCTGTGCGGATTTTTTGGACTGTACGGCTTTGTGTTTGGGTGGATTCTGCTGCTGATCCATCTGTGTCGGCTGAAAAGCTTTGGAATTCCGTATCTGATGCCATTTGCAGCGCCCTCAGAGGATGGAATTACTCCGCTTCTCGACGGAATTTTCCGCGGACCGCTTCAGAAGCTGTCCATGCGGCCGGTCTACACGAGGAAGGGAGCGCGCAGAAGATACGCGGCAGCTAGAAAGGATGGGACAGAAACGACGCATGTTTTCAGAGAATAGCAGAATATCCGTACGACAGATAAAGTATATTCTGATGATGGAGTGGACAGCGAAGCTCTGTATCCTTCTGCCGGTCTGTCTGTCGGGAAAAAGTCTCGGGAGTTTCATTCTCTGTATAATTCTCGGGACTGCAGCCTGGGGACTGTTCCTGCTTCTGATCATCAGATATACAAAATCCGGAGAGAGTTTTTTTGAACAGCTTTCCCGAAGTATGGGGAAGATGGTTGCTACAGTTTTCTTCACTGCAGGCATTCTTTATTTTCTGGCGCAGGCTGCCGTATTTACAAATCTCTGTGGAGAGCTTGCCGCCCTGTATCTTCTCCCGGAGATTTCCGTACGTGTTCTCTGCCTTCTGCCCATCGTCGCAGCCGCCTGGCTTGGCCGCGGAACCATTGAGGTGAGGGGAAGATTCTGTGAAGTGACCGGTCCTGTCGTTCTGGGAATGATGGCGCTGATGACATCAGCGGCAGCCTGGAACTCTCCCATGTACGAGGGAGAGAGTACACTTGTATCCATCGGGGACCGGCTGCCGGGAGGAAGTTTTGAGGTGTTCGCCTGTATGGGAGGGTGTTTTTTGCCGCTGCTCCTCCTGCAGAGGGGTCCGGATACGCCGTCAGGCCGTGTGTCGGCCACGATACGAAGAGCCGGCATATTTTCTGCCGTATTGTCGGGAGTTCTGTGTGCCGCTGCCGCTGCCGTTTATGGCAGAAACGGAATGCAGATGATTGATTTCCCGGCCATACGCGTCATGAGCAACATAAAGATTCCCGGTGGTTTTCTGCAGCGGTGGGATATCCTCTTTCTGTCTCTGCTGCTGGCAGGCATGACAGTTACGGTGTCAGGAGCACTGTGGTATATATGGGAAATGATTGCGGTGCTGTACACTGCATGGTATCCCGGAAGGGCCGGGCTTACGCGGCAATCACAGAAAACATCCTGTGCGGCCGGAAACAAATGGATAACCGGCTTCAGGATATCGGCGGCGGTACTGGTTTATTTTCTCGCAGCAGGCTTTCTGAACGCATATACGGCGATATGCTATTACAGGGCATGGAATTTGCAGATTCTCACACCGCTGCTGCTTGCACTTTACGCGGCATCCGGAATCCGGAGCAGACTGCGGCTGCCGGCATACAGGAAAATATACTCATCAGGCAGAAAAGTGAAGCTGTCGGACTGGAAAATGCATGCATCAGGCAGAAAAGTGAAGCTGTCGGACAGAAAAACGCATGCATCAGGCAGAAATGTGAAGCTGCCGGGCAGAAACTGCCGTCCGGAAGATAAAGAAGGCCGCCGTGCAGGCGCGCATCCCGGAATATCTGTGCTTCTTGTGTTTGGTATACTTCTGGCTGCCGCTGTGTGCTTTCTCGGAGGCTGCACAGCGCGGGAGCCGGAGGAACGCCTCTTTCCCATGGCTCTGGAGATCGGTGTACAGGAGGGGGATCTGGCTGTGAGGTACGCCTGGAATGAGGGGCAGGGTCCCGCCCGGTCGTATTCAGGGGAGGAAGAGCAGCAGGACAATGAGGGAAAGAACGGTGAGGCAGAGATGCAGGGAGGCGCAGACAGCGATTCTGCGGATCAGAGTGCAGCAGAGGATCTGGTCACGCTGCGCGGAAGCTCCCTGGAGGATATTCACCGGCAGGAGGCGGAACTGACTGAGCGGTATATGGATTACAGTCACGTGAAGGCTGTGATCCTGCGGGACAGCCTGCGCCAGGCTCCGGAGCTTGAGGCGGATGTGATGCGGTGGCTGGCACAGGAGACAGCCTTCGCATCGGGACTGATTGTGTACCGGAGCAGCCCCGATGTTCTGACGCTTGCACAGGCCAGTGAGCGAAGCAGCGGGCAAATCGGGAAATATCTTGAAAATCTGTATAAAAACAGTGAGAAATACCGGGAATCAGCGACGACGCTGGGCAATGTGATTGCTTCGTATTACGCAGAGATAAAGTAACTAACTCAAAAAACCAGTTGTCGGTTTGGAAAGATGTATGCTATACTTATTCAACAGTCTCCATGGTGAGCAGTACGCTTCCCATGGTGCAGACCTGGTGAACGGGCACATCGGTATTGCGGCAACTTCTCCCTGACGAAATACCGGTGTGCCGTGAACCGGAGACAGAAAAAAGGTGGAGAACAGGTATGAAAAAAATTCTGGACCTGATCAGTCAGGAAGTAATGAGTGCCTTTGAGGCATGCGGATACGATGCGGCATACGGAAAGACAGGAATTTCCAACCGCCCGGATCTCTGTGAATATCAGTGCAACGGTGCCATGGCCGGTGCAAAAAAATATAAAAAGGCTCCCGTCATGATTGCTGAAGAAGTGGTGGCGAAGCTGAAGGACAACCCGGTATTTGAGCAGGCAGAAGCTGTGAAGCCGGGCTTTATCAATATGAAGATATCCGGAAAATATCTGGCGGATTATCTGCTGAAGATGCAGGCGGACGAGAAGCTGTCCGTGGAGAAGGCCAGGAATCCGAAGACGATCATGATCGACTACGGCGGAGCCAACGTGGCAAAGCCTCTGCACGTGGGACATCTGCGCTCTGCGATTATCGGCGAGAGCGTGAAGCGGATCGGAAGGTTTGTGGGTCACACGGTGATTGGCGATGTGCATCTCGGTGACTGGGGCCTGCAGATGGGCCTGATTATCACGGAAGTGAAGAAGCGTCAGCCGGAGCTTGTATACTTTGATGAGAGCTATGAGGGAGAATATCCTGCAGAGGCTCCCTTTACCATCTCTGAACTGGAGGAGATTTATCCGACAGCCAGCGCCAGATCAAAAGAGGATGAAGCGTATAAGGCAGAGGCACTTGAGGCAACTGCGAAGCTCCAGGACGGTGTCCGCGGATACCGTGCGCTGTGGCAGCACATTCTGAATGTTTCTATTAAGGATCTGAAGAAGAACTACGGCAATCTGAACGTGGAATTTGACCTCTGGAAGAAAGAGTCTGACGCACAGCCGTACATACCGGATATGGCGAAGCGCATGAAAGAAGAGGGCTACGCCTACGAGGATCAGGGAGCGCTGATTGTCGATGTAAAAGAGGAGACTGACACGAAGGAGGTGCCGCCGTGCATTATCCTGAAGTCTGACGGAGCAGCATTATATACGACTACGGATCTGGCCACGATTATCGACCGCATGGAGCATTACCGTCCGGATGAGATTATCTACGTGGTGGACAAGCGCCAGGAAATGCATTTTACACAGGTATTCCGCTGTGCCCGCAGGACAGGTCTCGTAAATGAAGACACAAAGCTGAAATTCCTGGGATTCGGCACCATGAACGGAAAGGACGGAAAGCCCTTCAAGACGAGAGAGGGCGGCGTGATGCGTCTGGAGCGCCTCATTGCGGAGATTGACGGGGAGATGTACAAAAAAATCACCGAGAATCATGAGGTGGATTCTGCAGAAGCACAGGAGACGGCAAAGATCGTGGGACTTTCCGCGATCAAGTACGGTGACCTTTCCAACCAGGCATCCAAGGATTATATTTTTGATACGGACAAGTTTACGTCCTTTGAGGGCAATACAGGGCCGTATATTCTGTACACAATTGTGCGTATCAAGTCGATTCTGAACAAATACCGTGCAAACGGCGGCAGCGTGGAAAAGGGTGGACTGCTGGCACCGGTAAACCCGGGGGAAAAAGCACTGATGATGGAGCTTGTGAAGTTCAACAGCGTGATTGAGCAGGCATATGAAGAGACGGCTCCCCACAAGATCTGTTCCTTTATCTATGATCTGTCGAATGCTTTCAACCGTTTCTATCATGAGACAAAGATTCTTGCTCACGACGATGCGGTGCAGCAGAGAAGCTGGATTGAGCTGCTGGATCTGACGAGAGAGGTTCTGGAGACCAGTATTGACCTGCTTGGTTTTTCGGCGCCGGAGCGCATGTAATGCGGAGGTATTCTGAGATGTGGGATCGGCACAGCCGGTTTCCAGAGGTTTGTGAATCGTATCTGTGAAGAAACTGAACAGATACGAAATGAGAGTAAGAAAGAAGCAATGCATTTATGAAATATATCAGGCAGTTTGCCATCATCCTGACAATTTCCTTTCTCGGAGAGGTACTGAAGGCGCTGATCCCGCTGCAGATTCCCGCAAGTATATACGGACTTCTGCTGATGCTGGCTGTCCTTTGCCTGCGGATTATTCCGCTGGATTCCGTAAAGGATACCGCGAAATTCCTGATTGAGGTGATGCCGCTGATGTTCATTCCGGCGGCCGTCGGCCTGACGGAATCCTGGGACAGAATCAGCCCGATCCTTCTGGAGCTGATTGTGGTGACGGCTGTGTCCACCGTCCTTGTAATGGCGGTATCCGGCAACGTGACCCAGTGGGTGATCCGACACGAAGGCTCCCGGGACAGCGAAAGGAAAAGAGGCTTCTCGAAGAATGGCGGAAAGGATGATAATTTATGAAAGAGATGTTGTGCAGCTCCACATTTTTCGGCGTGATGGTCAGCATTCTGGCATATGAGCTGGGAGTATTCCTGAAGAAAAAGACGAAGCTTGCCATCTGCAATCCGCTGCTGATTTCCGTGGTCGCGGTGATTGTTCTGCTGGCGGCGCTCCATGTGGACTATGAGAGCTACAGCCGGGGAGCGAATCTGCTTGGCTATCTTCTGACACCGGCAACGGTCTGCCTTGCCGTTCCGCTGTATGAGAAAATCGAGCTTTTGAAAAACAATGCGAAAGCGATCATGGCGGGTATTATTTCCGGTGTGCTGACCAGTCTGATTTCCGTGTTTGCCATGGCTCTGGTCTTCGGGCTGAGCCATGAGGAGTATGTGACGCTCCTGCCGAAGTCCATCACGACGGCCATCGGCATGGGTGTCTCAGAAGAGCTGGGCGGTATCGTGACGATCACCGTGGCGGTTATCATCGTGACAGGCATTCTCGGAAATGTCATCGGAGAACAGGTCTGCCGTCTGTGCCGGATTGAGGAGCCCGTCGCAAAGGGAATTGCCATGGGATCTGCGTCACATGCCATCGGAACGGCACGTGCCATGGAGATGGGTGAGACAGAGGGTGCAATGAGCAGCCTTTCCATTGCAGTTGCAGGTCTTCTGACTGTGGTTGGCGCTTCCGTATTTGCACAGTTCCTGTGATGGTGCGGGTCAAATCCGAAGATTAATGTGAACAACTGCTTCCGGAATATGGCGGTGTTTTGCGGCAGTGCACACTCCGTGGTGTCCGATTTCGTATAAGAATACAAAATACCGCCGGTGAAATTTGGTACTATACAACAAAAATAAATTTTCTTTTGTATTTTAGCGGATCTTATGTTATATTAATGGGCAATGAGGAACAAAGGAGCTCCCGTTCCAGGGTTCCTTTGTCTTTTTTGTATAATGAAATGAGAGGAGAATGAAAAATGAAGAGAACAGTGAAGGCAGCAGCCTGCATGCTGTGCGCAGCATCCATGGTGATGGCAGCAGGCAGCACCGCAATGGCGGAGGAGACAAGGACACTGAGAGTTGCTATGGAGTGCGGATATGCTCCGTACAACTGGACACAGCCGACAGACGAGAACGGTGCAGTTCCGATTGCGGACAGTTCTGAGTATGCATACGGCTACGACGTAATGATGGCAAAGCACATCTGTGAGGAGCTTGGCTGGGATCTTGAGATCGTAAAGCTTGACTGGGATTCCCTCGTACCGGCAGTTGTTTCCGGAACGGTTGACTGTGTTATCGCAGGTCAGTCCATCACTTCTGAGCGACTTGAGGTGGTTGACTTTACAGAGCCGTATTACTATGCATCCATCATCACACTGACAAAGAATGACAGTGAGTACGCACAGGCAAAGGGCGTGGCTGATCTGAAGGGTGCCACATGTACTTCACAGCTCAATACAATCTGGTATGATGTCTGCCTGCCGCAGATCGAGGATGCAAATATTCTTCCGGCACAGGAGTCCGCACCGGCTATGCTTGTCGCCCTGGATGCAGACAAGTGTGATATCGTTGTGACAGATATGCCGACCGGTATGGCTGCATGCGTTGCGTATCCGGAGTTCACACTGCTTGACTTCACAGGCTCAGACGATGAGTTTGAGGTATCTGAGGAAGAAATCAACATCGGTATCTCTCTTCAGAAGGGCAACACGGAGCTGCTCGATGCGATCAACGGTGTGCTCGCTGAGATGACGGTAGAGGACTATGAAGAGATGATGAATGAAGCAATCTCTGTTCAGCCGCTTGCCGATGCAGAGTAAAGCAGAACTGATCTGAACGTTTATTCAGGACATGGAAGCTGCACAGTGGTTTCCATGTCTTTTTTGGCATTTGTACAGAGCGTAAAAGAAGAAAGAAAACAGGAAGAGAAACAGAGAGGAGAACAGCTATGCCGCAGGACTTTTTGGGCAGAATCGTATATATACTGCAGAACCGTGGACTGTCATATCTGGACGGCGCAAAAAATACGATGGTGATTGCGCTTGTCAGCACGCTGATAGGCTGTATCATCGGTTTTGCAGTCGGAATTGTGCAGACGATTCCACTGGATAAAAAAGACAATATCGTGAAAAAAGTGGTGCTTCGCATCGTATGGTTTATTATGGATATCTACGTGGAGGTATTCCGCGGAACACCTATGATGGCGCAGGCGATGTTTATTTATTTCGGCTCGTCGGCAGTGTTCGGCATCAATATGTCGATGTGGTTTGCCGCATTCTTTATCGTATCCATCAACACAGGTGCGTATATGGCGGAGACCGTCCGCGGCGGTATCCTTTCCATTGACGAGGGACAGACAGAGGGAGCCAAGGCCATCGGCATGACACACGTGCAGACGATGCTGTACGTCATTCTTCCCCAGGCGCTGCGCAATATCATGCCGCAGATCGGCAACAACCTGATTATCAATATCAAGGATACGTGCGTGCTCTCCGTCATCGGTATCGTGGAGCTGTTCTATGCAACGAAGAGCGTGGCAGGCGCATATTATACATATTTCGAATCCTTTACGGTGGCGATGGTCATGTATTTTGTCCTGACATTTACGTGCTCGAAGCTGCTGCGCCTGTGGGAGCGCAAAATGGACGGCAGCGACAGCTACGACCTGGCAACGACTGACACACTGGCACATACCAGCGGCATGTACAATTATCCGGACAAGAAGAAAAAGGAGGAGGAAGAATGAACGGAGAACAGGTAATTAAAATCAGTCATCTGAGCAAGACCTTCGGCAAGAACGTGGTGCTTCGGGATATTGACTTCTCTGTGTCAACTGGCGACGTCACGTGTATTATCGGTGCTTCCGGCTCCGGAAAATCCACGCTTCTGCGCTGTCTGAATCTTCTCGAGACGCCTACCACAGGTGAGATCCTGTATCACGGCACGGATATCGCTGCGGCACATACGGATGCGGCATCGTACCGGGCTAAGGTCGGCATGGTATTCCAGAGCTTCAACCTCTTCAACAACATGACAGTTCTGGAAAACTGTATGATCGGCCAGACAAAGGTATTAAAAAAGAACAAGGCAGATGCCAGAAAGAGCGCTCTTGCATTCCTGGAAAAGGTGGGCATGGCGCCCTACATCAACGCGAAGCCGCGCCAGCTCTCCGGAGGGCAGAAGCAGCGTGTGGCCATCGCGCGTGCACTGGCCATGGAGCCGGAGCTCCTTCTGTTTGATGAGCCGACATCGGCTCTGGACCCGCAGATGGTGGGAGAGGTGCTTGATGTTATGAAACAGCTTGCTCAGGAAGGCCTGACGATGATTATCGTCACACATGAGATGGCCTTTGCCCGGGATGTTTCCAACCATGTGGTATATATGGCAGACGGAATTATTGAGGAGGAGGGAGATCCGCAGCAGATCTTCAGCAATCCGCAGAATCCGAAGACGAAAGAATTCCTGAGCCGTTTCATGCGCGGGTGAGAGAAAAGCTGTCCGAAAGCTGTGGGAATGGTATTGTTCCCGCAGTTTTTTTATGTTATGATAAACGGGCTGACTGATGGAAAAGAATAAAAAGTGATGGAGTAAAATTATATGCAGGAAATTTTACTGGACAGTATTATGGATTGTCTGAAGCAGCTTCCGTTTCTGTTTTTGTCCTACCTTGTGGTGGAGTATGCAGAACACAGGATGAGCGGCAGGACAAAGGATATGATTTACCGCGCCGGAAAGGCAGGACCGATTATCGGAGGACTGATCGGAGTGGTTCCGCAGTGCGGATTTTCCGCGGCCGCCGCAGGACTGTTTGCGGGAGGAATGATATCCCCCGGCACGCTGATTGCAGTATTTTTATCGACTTCGGATGAAATGCTTCCGATTATGGTATCGGAGGGAATCGCGGCGGGAATAATAGGAAAAATACTTCTGACGAAGATGGCGGCGGCAGCGGTGATCGGTCTGACAATCGATTTTGCGCTGGAGGTGATCCGCGGGCCGAGAAAGAGGATGCCGGAGCACCCCCAAATGTGTGAACATCATCACTGCGGATGCTCGGAACACGGGATTATCCGTTCGGCTCTGCGCCATACGATTCGCATCGCAGTATTTCTGTTTGTGATTTCTGTGGTGATCGGATTCGGGATGGACTGGTTCCAGAGCGGAGGCATGCTGCAGACCTTCCTGTCCATACCGGGGATAGAAGAAATTACGGCGGGAGTCGTCGGTCTGATTCCGAACTGTGCGGCCTCCGTGCTGATTACAAAGCTGTTTCTGGAGGAAGTGATCGGACAGGGTGCGCTGTTTGCAGGACTTCTGTGCGGTGCGGGGACCGGGATTCTCGTGCTGTTTCGGGAAAACAGAAGTATGAGGACGAATTTCAGGGTGCTGATCACTCTGTATATCTGCGGTACCGCCGCGGGTATGATTCTCGGAGGGATCGGTGTACTATAGTTACTTTTCACGTGTCACTGTTCCGGAAGATAATCATTGGCCGGGGCAGAGAAAAACAGGAGGAAGCTTATGGATTACATTGTAAGAGCAACGGCAGCGGACAGTCAGATCCGCGCATTTGCTGCGACAACAAAGGATATAGTGGAAAAGGCACGCAGCTTTCACAATACGAGTCCGGTGGCGACGGCCGCACTGGGCAGGCTGCTGACGGCAGGCGCGATGATGGGAGCGATGATGAAGGGAGAGAAGGATCTTCTGACTCTCCAGATTCAGGGAAACGGGCCGATCGGCGGGATTACGGTCACAGCCGATGCAAAGGCAAACGTAAAAGGCTATGTGAGAAATCCGCAGGTCATGATTCACGCCAATGAAAAGGGAAAGCTGGATGTGGGAGGCGCTGTCGGCATCGGTGTTCTCAGCGTCATCAAGGATCTGGGCATGAAGGAGCCCTATATCGGACAGTGTGAGCTGAAGACAGGCGAGATCGGGGATGACCTGACGTACTATTTTGCAGTTTCGGAGCAGGTGCCCTCCTCCGTGGGCCTGGGTGTCCTTATGGAGAGAGACAATACGGTGCGCCAGGCAGGCGGATTTATCATCCAGCTTATGCCATACACCTCCGAGGAAGTGATCGCGAAGCTGGAGCAGAAGCTGGCCAGTGTCACCTCCGTGACATCGATGCTGGATGCGGGGATGACACCGGAGCAGATTCTGGAAGAGCTGCTGGGAGAGTTCGGTCTGGAGATCAATGAGACGATTCCGACACAGTATCGCTGTGACTGTTCCAGAGAACGCATTGAGCGGGCACTGATCAGTATCGGTAAAAAGGATCTGCAGGAGATGATTGACGACGGAGAGACCATTGAGGTGGATTGCCATTTCTGTGATAAAAAGTATCAGGTGACGGTGGACGAGCTGAAGGAGCTGCTGAAGAGAAGCTCCAGGTAGACGCGGGAAAGGGAGAAAAAGATGAAGGATGGATTCGTAAGGGTGGCGGCGGTGACGCCGGAAATTCGAGTGGCAGACTGTGTTTACAATACGGAAAGTATCTGCAGAGGACTGGACGAGGCATATGAGAAAAAAGCGAAGCTGATCGTGTTTCCGGAACTCTGTATTACCGGTTATACGTGCGGGGATTTGTTCTGGCAGGAAAAGCTGCTCAGGGAAGCGGGCAACAGCCTTGCAAAGATTGTGAAGCACACATCCGGAAAAGACGGACTTGTGTTTGTGGGGCTTCCCTGGGAGAAGGACGGCAAGCTCTACAATGTGGCGGCGGCTGTGAGCAGCGGAAAACTGCTGGGTTTCGTGCCGAAGCATTATCTTCCGAATTACAATGAATTCTATGAGGCACGCCACTTCGAGCAGGGCAATGCGCGGGTGGACTGGGTGAAGGTGGACGGCACTCCCGTTCCCTTTGGCATGAATCTGCTGTTCTGTGCAGATATACCGGAGGGCTTCTGTGTGGCGGCAGAGCTGTGTGAGGATCTTTGGGCTGCGAATCCGCCCAGTACCGCCCATGCACTGGCAGGCGCCAATGTAATCGTAAATCTGTCTGCCAGCGATGAAGTGACGGGAAAAAGTCTTTACCGCGAATCCCTGATTGCGGGACAGTCGGCCAGACTTCTGTGCGGTTATCTGTACGCCAGTGCAGGTGAGGGAGAATCGACACAGGATCTCGTCTTCGGAGGCCACAATCTGATTGCCGAAAACGGTCATATTCTGAAGGAGTCTCCGCGTTTCTCCTGTGGTACCGTGACGGCAGAGCTTGATATCAGCCGTCTGCGTGCGGAACGCCGCCGCATGACAACGTTCTGCCCCTGCGGTGCAGAACAGTATGAGAAGATCCGTTTCCATCTGGAAGAGGAGGAGACAGAGCTTACGAGAGCGTTTGACCCGGCTCCCTTCGTTCCGTCAGGCCAGGAGGACCGTGCAAGACGATGCGAGGAAATCTTTACGATTCAGGCGCTGGGACTGAAAAAGCGCCTGCAGCATACCGGTTCAAAAGCTGCGGTGGTCGGTATTTCCGGCGGACTGGATTCCACGTTGGCGCTCCTCGTCATGACGAAGGCTTACGATATGCTTGGACTGCCGCGCAGCCAGATGACGGCTGTGACGATGCCTGGCTTCGGAACGACGGACCGGACGTACAACAATGCCTGCGAGCTGACGCGCCGTCTGGGAGCGGAGCTTCTCGAAGTAAAAATCGGAGATGCGGTGATGCAGCATTTTGGCGATATCGGTCACGACCCGTCTGTCCATGATGTGACGTACGAAAATTCCCAGGCCCGGGAGCGCACACAGATTCTGATGGATATTGCGAACAAAAAGGGCGGCATGGTGATCGGAACGGGTGACATGTCCGAGCTGGCTCTTGGCTGGGCCACATACAACGGGGACCATATGTCCATGTACGGTGTCAACTGTTCCGTGCCGAAGACGCTGGTGCGCCATCTGGTGCGCTATTATGCGGATACCTGCGGCGATGCGGCGATCAGCCAGATTCTGTACGATGTGCTGGATACCCCGGTGAGCCCGGAGCTTCTTCCGCCGAAGGACGGACAGATTTCGCAGAAGACGGAGGATCTGGTGGGGCCCTACGAGCTGCACGACTTCTTCTTGTATTATCTGCTGCGTTTTGGATATGCGCCGTCAAAGATTTACCGTGCGGCGAAGCTGGCATTTGCAGGAACCTACGATCATGAGACGATCCTTAAGTGGCTGAAGAAATTCTACTGGAGATTCTTCTCCCAGCAGTTTAAGCGTTCCTGTGTTCCTGACGGTCCCAAAGTCGGAAGCGTGGCCCTATCACCGAGAGGAGACCTGCGTATGCCAAGTGATGCCTGCGTGAAAATCTGGACCGATGAACTGGAGAGTTACAGCTCAGCCATGCAGTAAAATGAAAAGCCAGACCGTGCAGATATCTGCAAAGGGCTGGATTTTCAATTCCCGTGACGTTTGAGCTGCTTCGGCCACGAAATAAAAAGTCGGTGTTGACAAAATATCCGGAAATGCTATACTGTTTAAGAAAGCCTGAAATACAGACAACACGCTGACGAGAAGAGTAAAATGCGGAAGCATCCAGAGAGAGGGCGGCTGCTGGAAAGTCCTTATGCGGAACCATTTGAAAACTGCCTCTGAGTGACCCCAATCCGGTCCGGTGACACCGTTATCGTCCAATGAAGTGGTTTCCTGCCGGTGCAGATGCGCGGCGGGGTTATCCGGTATATCATTTCAGATACCGGAGTGTTGACAACAAGGGTGGAACCGCGAGTAATGAATGATTGCCCGTCCCTTGCAGTCCTTTGACGGATTGCAGGAGACGGGATTTGTATCAGGTGGGGTACAAGCCCCATCTGATAAACTGCGAAGCAGTTATTCGGTTATGAGCAAGTAGCGAAGCGGATTGCGAATATCCGCTTGACTTTATTTATATTCATTCATAAGGGAAAGGAGTATCGGTTATGAAAGAGAAAATCAAAGCATTTTTTTCGACAGACTGGAGTATGAGCGAGAAGATTCTGCTTGTTGCAGACGTGCTTTTATTCGGCATTCTGCTGGGCTGGATCACGTCGCCTTTGAGGGACGGATTCAGTTTTTTCAGCAACAATTCATGGGATATCAGCGGAACTGGCTGTGACGATGAGGAAGAAGAGGAGGAAGAGTAAAATGATTATTACACTGAAGGATGGTTCCCAAAAGGAGTATGGTCAGCCGATGTCGGTGATCGACATTGCGGCTGATATCAGCGAGGGCCTGGCGAGAGTGGCCACAGCGGCTGAGATCAACGGAGAGGTGGAGGATCTGCGCACGGTGATCGATCAGGACTGTGAACTGAATATTCTGACTTTTGACAGCGAAGGAGGCGCGGCTGCGTTCCGCCATACGACCTCTCATATCATGGCACAGGCGATCAAGCGTCTGTATCCGGATGTGAAGCTGGCAATCGGACCGTCCATCGCAGACGGTTTCTACTACGATGTGGACAGCGAGACTCCGCTGACCAGTGACGATCTGGAGAAGATCGAAAAAGAGATGAAAAAGATTGTGAAGGAGGGGCTTGCAATTACCCGCTTCACAAAGCCGAGACAGGAGGCTATAGAATTCTTTAAGGAAAAAAATGAACCGTACAAGGTAGAGCTGATTGAGGACCTGCCGGAGGATGCAGAGATCAGTTTCTATCAGCAGGGAGAATTTGTGGATCTGTGTGCCGGCCCGCACCTGATGTCCACAAAGCCTGTAAAGGCGTTCAAGCTGACAAGCCTTGCGGGTGCGTACTGGAGAGGCAGCGAGAAGAACAAGATGCTGACCAGAATTTACGGTACCTCCTATACAAAGAAGGCAGATCTGGAGACTTACCTGACACGCCTCGAGGAGGCAAAGAAACGTGACCACAGAAAGCTGGGCAAACAGCTTGGTCTGTTTATGATGCGCGATGAGGGACCGGGATTCCCGTTCTTCCTGCCGAAGGGTATGATTCTGAAAAATACGCTGCTGGATTACTGGAGAGAGATCCATACAAAGGCAGGATATGTGGAGATTTCCACGCCGATCATGCTGAACCGTCAGCTCTGGGAAACTTCCGGACACTGGGATCACTACAAGGAGAATATGTACACAACAGTCATTGACGAGACAGATTTTGCCATCAAGCCGATGAACTGCCCGGGCGGTATTCTTGTGTACCAGTCAGAGCCGCGTTCCTACCGTGATCTTCCGCTGCGCATGGGTGAGCTCGGCCTGGTACACCGCCATGAAAAATCCGGTCAGCTCCACGGTCTGATGCGTGTGCGCTGCTTCACACAGGACGACGCGCATATCTTCATGACACCGGAGCAGATCCGCGACGAGATCAAGGGTGTTGCGAAGCTGATTGACAGCGTTTACCAGCTCTTTGGCTTCAAGTATCATGTAGAGCTTTCCACACGTCCGGAAAACTCCATGGGAAGCGATGAGGACTGGGAGATGGCTACAGACGGTCTGAGAAGTGCGCTGGATGATCTGGGACTGGATTACGTGGTAAATGAGGGCGACGGTGCCTTCTACGGACCGAAGATCGATTTCCATCTGGAGGATTCCATCGGCAGAACATGGCAGTGCGGAACCATCCAGCTTGACTTCCAGCTTCCGCTGCGCTTTAACTGCGAATACACCGGTGCGGACGGCGAGAAGCACCGCCCGATCATGATCCACCGTGTTGCGTTCGGCTCCATCGAGCGTTTCATCGGTATCCTGATTGAGCACTTTGCAGGTGCTTTCCCCACATGGCTTTCACCGGAGCAGGTACGTGTGCTGCCGATTTCCGACAAGTATCTTGCCTATGCGGAGCAGGTCAATGAGCAGCTGAAAGAAGCAGGCATCCGCACAGGCATCGATGCGCGCTCAGAGAAGATCGGCTACAAGATCCGTGAATCACGTCTCGCAAAGGTGCCGTATATGCTGGTAGTCGGCGCGAAGGAGGAAGAGGAAGGACTTGTCTCCGTCAGAAGCCGTTTTGCAGGCGATGAGGGTCAGAAGGAGCTTGGAGCATTTATCGCTGCGATTAACGAGGAGATAAAGACAAGAACAGCCCGCGAAGTAACTGTTCAGGAAGAGGAGCAGAAAAACTGAGCAGGAAAATCATAAATAAAAAATAACTGTTCATGCAGAAGGCAGAAAATGGTTGACAGAGGCTGCCCCGGGATGGCGATTGTGAGTATAGGAGGATACTCAGAACGCTGTTTTGGGGCAGCTTTTTGACTTGTGTATTTGTTTTGCAAGCCACACTTTCTTCACATTTTTATCATATCTTGAACACATTATTGTCAAAAAATAGACACAATCCTTGGGTAATATGTCAGATAGCAGGAGAAAGAAAAAAGCAATTGATGATTTTCTCCGGAAATCACATGATGAAGAAAGGGGCACTGAAAATGAAGAGTGTAAATGTTTTGAGAAGAAAGGCATGTGCAGGGCTGGCTGCCGCTGCGACTGCGGCAATGCTGACCGGATCAGCTCCGGTGTACGCGGCAGGCGGAATTGATATGAGCACGGACTATCCTGGAATCATGGTGAAAGCAGGTGAGACGGTTACATTCCCTCTGGATTTTTCAAGTCTGGACGGGGCAGGCTACGATATTTCGCTTTCCGCGGACTCTCTTCCGGAAAACTGGACCGGATATTTTAAAGGAAGCAAGAGCCAGGTCACAAAAGTACATATAGATGGTGCGGCCTCAGCCGGCGATACTGCAGTTGTATCAACAGAAGAGGATCTTGCGGATTTCAGTCTGAGTGTACCGGCAGAAGCAGAAGAAGGTGTGTATCAGGTAGCACTGAAGGCAGATGCAGGCAGCGGTAATACGGACACGCTGGAGCTGGAGGTTACGGTCACGGCAGAGGAGATCGGGGAGAGCAATTTCACCTCCGAGTATCCGGAGCAGCAGGGAGCTTCCGGTACGAGCTTCAGCTTTGACACAACGATTGTGAACAATCGCGGTACGAACCAGTCCTACAGCCTTTCGTCGGAGGCTCCGGAGGGATGGCAGGTAACCTTCACACCGTCCGGCGAGTCCACAAATGTGGCAAGCATCGATGTAGATGCAGATGCCAGCCAGGGGATTACGGTAAATGTAGTTCCTCCTGAGAATGTGGAGAAAGGGGATTATTCTATTCCGCTGACGGCTGTTTCAGCAAATGATACACTGAAAAATGAACTCACTGTGAGCATTACCGGTACATACAGTGTCACCATGTCCACTTCGGACGGGCGACTCAGCTGTGATGCGTATGCAAACAAGGAGACGGCAGTGACACTGAATATTACAAATAACGGAAATGTGGATCTGACAAATCTGAATCTCTCCTCCTCTGCACCGACAGACTGGGAGGTGCGATTCAGTGAGGCTACGATCGATACACTGGAGGCCGGAGCTTCCAAGGAAATCACAGCGTATATCAAGCCGTGTGAGAATTCTGTCACGGGAGATTACGTGACATCTCTGTCCGTTGCCAGCAGTGAAGCATCCGCAAACGCTGATTTCCGTGTATCTGTGAAGACTTCAACGACATGGGGGATTGCAGCAATCGGCATTATAGCAGTTCTCGTAATCGGACTTGGATTCATCTTTAAGAAATACGGCAGAAGATAGCTGCCTCTGATGGAGGAATACTATGACAGAGAATGTAATTGAGATATCCCATCTGACAAAGCAGTATGGGAACAAAACTGCAGTCAATGACCTGAATCTGTCGATCCGCAAGGGTGAAGTGTTCGGTCTGCTGGGACCGAACGGTGCCGGTAAAACGACAACGATTCTGATGCTTCTCGGTCTGACGGAGCCCTCGGCGGGAACGGCTGAAATTTACGGCAAGGACTGCACAAGAAATCCTCTCGGGGTCAAATCGCTGGTCGGATACCTGCCGGACAACACAGGTTTTTATACGGACATGACAGGCAGACAGAATCTGCGGTTCACCGGCTGGCTCAACGGGCTTGCGGGACAGGAGCTGGAGAACAGGATTGATCATCTTCTGGAACGTGTCGGCATGACATGGGCGGCGGACCAGAAAGCCGGAACATACTCAAAAGGTATGCGCCAGAGACTCGGGATTGCAGATACATTGATGAAGGATCCGGAAATTATTATCATGGATGAGCCGACGCTGGGCATTGACCCGGAGGGTATGAGAGAACTTCTCGAGCTGATTCGGGAGCTGTCTGTGGAGGATGGCAGGACGATCCTGATTTCCTCCCATCAGCTTCATCAGATTCAGCAGGTCTGTGACCGCGTGGGTATTTTCGTGGAGGGAAACCTGATTGCCTGCGGTACGCTTGGTGAGCTGGAGGAGAAGATACGCAGGGACGCCGGATATATGCTTGAGCTTGATCCGAAACCGTGTGACGATCAGCTTCTCGGAATGCTGATGCAGCAGGACGGAGTGCAGAAGATTGAAAAGGAAGGAGAACGTTTTATTATTTATTCTTCAAAAGATATCCGCGGGAACCTGACCAGATTCCTCGGGGAGAAGAACTATACGGTTCTCCATCTGCACCAGCGCGGCGGCGATCTGGATGAAATTTACAGACGTTATTTTGAAAAGGCAGGGCAGAATGATGAAAGAAATGAGTTTGACAAAAAGAAAAAGCGTGGCTGGAAGCACAGAAAAGCAAAGAGAAATTAGTGGAATGACAGGGCTGCACGCACTGTTTCGCAAGGAGCTGGCAGACCACTTAAAGAGCAGGCGGTTTCTGATTCTCCTTCTGCTGATCGGAACAACCAGCTTCGCCAGCCTGTACGGCGCCATCTCAGGTCTGTCAGACGCCATCGCCAGCGATAGCAGCTTTGCTTTTCTGAAGCTGTATACGTCGGGCGGAAATTCAATTCCGTCTTTCATGTCGTTTATCGCGCTGCTGGGACCGATTATCGGTCTGGCGCTTGGCTTTGACGCGGTGAACAGTGAGCGTGCAGGCGGAACACTGAACCGCCTTGTGTCACAGCCGATTTACCGGGATTCGATCATTATCGGGAAATTTCTGGCAGGGACGGCCGTGATAGCAACCATTATCTACACGATGGGAATTGCTCTGGGAGCCGTCGGTATTCTGACTACAGGACTAAAGCCCACGGGAGAGGAAGCCTGGCGTGTTCTGATCTTTCTGACCTTTACGGTTGTTTATATTGCATTCTGGCTTGCACTGGCGATTCTGTTTTCTGTAGTCTGCCGTCATGCGGCGACCTCAGCACTGGCTTCCATTGCACTGTGGATCTTTTTTGCGATCTTTATGAGCCTCGTATCCAGCATTATCGCAAATGCCGTATATCCGGTCAGCAATGATTATTACGCGATGGTCAATTCTCTGAACAATTATACGCTGGAGCTGAACCTGAACAGGATATCGCCGTATTATCTGTACAGCGAGGCTGTATCGACGATCATGAATCCGTTGGTGCGTTCTGTCAACGCTGTTACAATGAACCAGCTTGTGGGCGCAATCAGCGGATATCTGAGCCTTGGACAGAGTTTACTGCTTGTATGGCCCCATCTGACCGGCCTGGCAGCGCTGATGCTGATTGCTTTCGGCGGATCCTACATCGGATTTATGAGACAGGAAGTGCGCTCCAACTGATCTTTCAGATGGAGGTTCCCAGCGCTTTCCATCGTGAATTTGCGGACTGCTGAATAATATTGCGGAATATGCAGATACTATCTCCTGCAATCTTAATTTTTAATTGTAAGGAGGTATGAGGATGCCGGCTTTAGTTTGTTCCGCACAGAATTGTGTATTTAACAACGCAATGTACTGCAGCAAAGGAGACATCAAGGTAGGCGGAGAAGAGGCAAGAGCCTGCCAGGACACATGCTGTGAGAGCTTTCAGGAGAGAAAACGTGAAAATGCGAAGAACTCCATGGGAAGTCCGTCCACACACATCAATATTAAATGTGAGGCGGAGCACTGCAGATACAACGATCAGTGTGTCTGCAACGCAAAGCACGTGGATATTTCCGGTGCGGCTGCATGCAGATGCGAGGAAACGGAATGTGTTACATTCGATGAAAAATAAGGTAAAGTCAAGTCAAGCGGTTATTCGCAATCCGCTTTGCTGCCTGCTCATAACCGAATAACTGTTTCGCAGTTTATCAGATGGGGCTTGTACCCCGCCTGATACAAGCAAGTCTCTGCCTGCCACTTCATGCTCTGCACATTTGAAGTGGAGGACTTACCTGATTCGGCTAAATATGTGCAGGACACGGACCTGATCAGAGAGACAGGCCGCTGCAGACACAGACAGGATAAGTAGGAAAAGGTATCCTGAACTGTTCTGCGGCGGCCTGTTTTATGTTCTTATCTATAGCTATCTATGGCCTGACCATTGACAAAATTGTAAAACAGATATATATTAAAACAAT
>SFEV01000102.1 GCA_004557975.1 Lachnospiraceae bacterium | reverse complement strand
TGACTTGTATTATCTGTTTTGTAAGTGGTGTACAATTGCTGAGTCTCGGGGTTATTGGGGAATATATTGGAAAGATTTATCTGGAGACGAAGGGGCGACCACGATATATTATCAGTGAAAGAACTTATGAAACGAACAAAAATCAGCCGGAAGCAGTCCATCAGGACTTAAATCAAGAAAATGAATATGTTTGAATATAGGGTATTTTGATTATGTATTTTGCTAAGCGCCAGTTGATGTTAGAAAGCAAAGGAGTAAAATGATCATGAAAGTATTAGTCACAGGTGTTGCCGGCCAGCTTGGCCATGATGTTATGAATGAGCTTGCAAAGCGCGGTTATGAGGGAATCGGATCTGATATTGCGCCATCCTACGGCGGTGTCATGGATGGCACACCGGTCACGACGATGCCATACGTGCAGATGGATATCACAGATCAGGCAGCAGTGGAGCAGATCATTACGGCTGCTGCTCCGGATGTGGTGGTTCACTGTGCTGCATGGACGGCTGTGGATCTGGCGGAGGATGATGACAAGGTGGAAAATGTTCGTCTGGTCAATGCAAAAGGAACGGAAAATATTGCCCTTGTCTGCAAAAAGCTTGACTGCAAGATGGTATACCTCTCGACGGATTATGTGTTTGACGGGCAGGGTACAGAACCGTGGCAGCCGGACTGCAAGGATTATAAGCCGCAGAATGTTTATGGTCAGACGAAGCTGGAGGGTGAACTGGCTGTCTCAGAGAATCTGGATAAATACTTTATTGTTCGTATTGCGTGGGTATTTGGCGTAAACGGAAAGAATTTCATTAAGACCATGCTGAATCTGGGAAAAAATCATGATACAATCCGTGTGGTGAATGATCAGATCGGTACGCCGACGTATACGTATGATCTTGCGAGGCTGCTCGTGGATATGATCGAGACTGAAAAATATGGATATTATCATGCTACAAATGAAGGTGGATACATCAGCTGGTATGAATTTACGAAAGAGATTTTCCGCCAGGCAGTGGAGCAGGGACATACGGAATATACGGAGGAGCGGCTTAAGGTATGTCCGGTGACGACTGAGGAATACGGTGCATCGAAAGCGAAACGTCCATTTAATTCACGACTTGACAAATGCAAACTGGTTGAAAATGGATTTACGCCGCTTCCGACGTGGCAGGATGCGCTGGGACGTTATCTGAGAGTAATTGAATTTTAAATTCATAAATTTTTATGCTTTTTTAATTGCATTTTCCTGACTTTATTGTAAAATACATGTATCTTGTAAATACTGTTTTCAGACGGATACAGGAAAAGCTGTCTGTTTTTTGAAAACGGACAGCCTTTTTCGTCAGAGGGAGGGTGTTTTATGAAAAAAGTAGAGAAGCCTAAAAAGCCATTAATGTTTTATTATCTGGTTGTCCTGGCTGTTATGGTAGTTCTGAATCTGTTTGTGTTTCCACGTTTTATTGAACAGCAGGTACAGGAAGTAGATTACGGTACATTCCTGACTATGGTGGATGAGAAAAAGATTTCAGTAGCGCAGCTGGAGGATGACAGCATTTTCTTTACGGATAAAGAGAATAATGTGTACAGTACAGTGGCTTTTAATGATCCGTCACTGGTTGACCGTCTGTATGGCTCGGGCTGTAAATTCGGTAAAGTCAAGGAGGCTGAGCTGAATCCGATTCTCAGCTTTCTTTTGTCATTTGTAGTTCCGATCGCGATTTTCATGGTGATCGGGCAGCTTCTGTCAAGATCGCTGATGAAGAAGATGGGCGGTGGAATGGGAAATGCCATGCAGTTCGGAAAGAGCAATGCGAAGGTATACGTTGCCAGTGAGACAGGTATCAAGTTCAGTGATGTGGCGGGTGAGGATGAGGCGAAGGAAGCGTTGATGGAGATTGTCGATTTCCTTCATTCTCCTGAAAAATACCGTGAGATCGGTGCAAAGATGCCAAAGGGGGCACTGCTTGTGGGCCCGCCGGGTACCGGTAAGACACTTCTGGCAAAGGCAGTAGCAGGAGAGGCGAATGTGCCGTTCTTCTCCATTTCCGGTTCGGATTTTGTGGAGATGTTTGTGGGCATGGGCGCAGCGAAGGTTCGTGACCTGTTTAAGCAGGCGAATGAGAAGGCTCCGTGTATCGTCTTTATTGATGAGATAGATACGATTGGTAAGAAGCGTGATTCCCAGGGAATGACTGGAAACGATGAGCGGGAGCAGACACTGAATCAGCTTCTGACGGAGATGGATGGTTTTGACGGCTCCAAGGGCGTTGTTATTCTGGCAGCTACGAACCGTCCGGAGTCTCTGGATCCGGCGCTGTTGCGTCCGGGCAGATTTGACCGTCGTGTGCCGGTGGAGCTTCCTGATCTGTCTGGAAGAGAAGCGATTCTGAAGGTGCATGCGAAAAATATCCGGCTCAGTGACGCTGTGGATTTTAATGCGATAGCCCGGGCGGCATCCGGAGCATCCGGGGCAGAGCTTGCAAATATGGTAAATGAGGCGGCTCTGCGTGCAGTCAAAAACGGCCGTAAGTTTGTGACCCAGGCGGATCTGGAGGAGAGTATAGAGGTCGTAATTGCCGGTTACCAGAAGAAGAACAAGGTGCTCTCTGACAAGGAACGGCTGATTGTATCATATCACGAAATCGGTCATGCTCTTGTGGCTTCGCTGCAGACTCACTCTGCTCCGGTCACAAAGATTACGATTATTCCGCGAACATCCGGTGCTCTGGGATACACGATGCAGGTGGACGATCAGGAGCATAATCTGCTGAGCAAGGAAGAGCTTCAGAACAAGATTGCAACGTTTACCGGAGGTCGTGTGGCGGAGGAGCTTGTGTTCCATTCCATCACGACGGGTGCATCGAATGATATTGAACAGGCGACGAAGCTTGCGAGGGCGATGATCACGCGCTACGGTATGAGCGATACATTTGGTATGGTGGCGTTGGAGACGGTGAATAATCCGTATCTTGGCAGTGATACGTCCCTTGCGTGCGCGGGAGAGACGGCTGCGGATATTGATAAGATGGTTGTTGACCTTGTGAAAGAGCAGTATGACAAAGCGACGAAGCTGATTTCTGACAACATGATGAAGCTGCATGAACTGGCGAAATATCTGTATGAGAAAGAAACGATTACAGGGGAAGAGTTTATGCAGATTCTGAATTCGTAAGTGAAAAATGAAAAAGCAAAGATCAGGAAAGATTCATAAATTCAGAACTTCCGAGAAAAAGGTACGACTCAGCTTTCAAATTAGATGATGCAATGATCTTAAAAATCTTGAAAACAGCAAAAAACTGTAAGTGCCAAATTCTGCTCACAGCATAATTCCTATTATGCTCTGCAGAACATAATAGGAAGAACTGACTGTTCAGTGATTCTGTTAAAGGAGTCAATGCCAGTGCTGTAGTCTATA
>SFEV01000049.1 GCA_004557975.1 Lachnospiraceae bacterium | reverse complement strand
AAAACTAAAAATAATTGAAACAAAAAAAAGAATGATATATTTTCACTAAAATGCTGGAGAATTCGCTCATAGGTTAATAGCCCAAGCTGATGTGGGTATATAAATAAATACCCGCCCCTTTCTAATGACTGAAAATTCCCCATATTAAATTCTTTTGCACTTTCAAAAACTACTTTTGCATCAGCACGTATTACTGCATCCACATTAAAGATCAGATATAAACCCAAAATAACATACCCAACAGATAAAATTAAAAAAAACTTTTTCGAATGAATTCTTTCAAGAATGCGAAAAGAGAATAAAAGAATCAATACACATACTAATAAAGTAGTCATAAAGAAAATACCATTTTTTTCCCAAACGGCTATTTCATATTTATTCATACCCATAAAAGCTTTTCCACAAAAACAAAATGTACTAAGAAGAATCAAAAGCAGACCAGATAAAAGTATAATAATTTTCTCGCCCCAAATAAATACTTTGTTTAATTCTTGTTTCATTTGTCACTTATAAGTTGTTTAAAGATGCAAAACAACATGTTCCTTTCATTTTTCTTAATCTAATATTATATATCGCCTTTATTTGATACCAACATTTTATCACACAAATAAATCCATTGGAAACAAAAAACGGATAATTGCGGAAGAACCCAATTTGGGCGGACAAAATGATCAGCTCACGCGGAATTTACAGCAGAATATACAATAGAATCCAAGAAAGTTCAGATGACGTAAAATCAGGAAAGATTCAAAATTATGGAATCTTTCCTGATTTTTTTGAAAAATTATAAATTAGGCTTGACATACTATGCAATAGATAGTATAGTTTCAATATCATATATTGCATAGTATGCATGACATAGTATTGCGCGTGGTCAGGTGTTTTCAAGAGGATACTGGACACCCTTCTGCTCCAAACGTGCAGGGCAGAAAACAGTGGAATACATACGGTGCAGTATACTTTCCTGTATTTATTGGAAAGAGCAGTTGGTCTGATTCCTTTTGAAGTTGCTGAAAGGCATGAAAGGCAGGCTTTATATGTGAAAGAAGGAGGGACATACATGGATGTGCAGAGAAAGAAAGGAATCCTTGAGGTATGTGTTCTGGCAGTTCTGAAGAAAGGACCGTCATACGGGTATATGATTATCCGGGAGCTGGAACAGTGCGTGGAAATATCTGAATCCACGCTTTATCCGATTCTGAAGCGTCTGGAGCAGAATGGAAGTCTGAAGACGTACCGGGAGGAATATAACGGCAGAATGCGGAAGTATTATCAGCTGACTCAGGAGGGCCAGTATAAAATTGACCAGTTTCTGGAGGAATGGGATGAGCTGCAGAGTATGTATCAGTTTGTGGAAGAGCAGAATATGATGGGAGCAGCAGCGGATATTCCAGAAGAAAATGAGGATGCAGCCGGAAGTACGGACAATTGTGAAAGTGTTGATGCAGCCGAACGTACGGACAATTGTGAAAGCGTTGATGCAGCCGGAAGTACGGACAATGATGAAAGTGTTGATGCAGCCGGAGGCACAGACAATGGTGAAAGTGTTTATGCAGCCGGAAGTACGGACAATGGTGAGAATCCCGGCACTGCAGGAAGTATGGATAAGATGGAAAAACCGGACGCAGAAGAGTTGGCCGGAGATACAGACAGAGCGGAAAATTCTCCGGCGTATCAGAATGTAAATACGGACGGACTCATCAGCAATGAATCATACAGTGATAATGAGGAGGGTGTGGAATTATGAAGAAGGAAGAGTATCTGAAAAAACTGAAATATCTTCTGATGGATATGCCGGGTGAGGATCTGGCACAGATCGAAGACTTTTATGAAGAGCTGATCTTCGACGGGATGGAGCAGGGACATACAGAGGAGGAAATTCTGGAACGGCTGGAGACACCGGAGGAGGTGGCCAAGAAAATCCGCGCAGAGTACGGAGGGCTTGTTGTTTATACGGCAAAGGCGAAGAGCAAGGAGAAGAAAACGAAACAGGGGTATGAGTCCTCTGAGATGATCCATACAGTTAAGGTGGAGACAGAAAATCTGAGGATTCAGGTTAGGACCATTGAGGATGGTCCGGTACGTATTTATTTTAAGCCTCAGGAGGGAAAGGATCAGGTAGAGTGTGAGGAGAAGGATGGTGTTTTTTCGTTTTCGCATAAACGCAGGCTCACGCTGAACCTTAAGAGCTGGCTGAATCTGTTTATGGATTTCGGTATTCTGATTCTGGAACTGCCGATGAATTTCGCCGGGAATCTGTGGCTGAAAACAACGAACGGTACGATCCGGGTGAACGGGCTGGCAGGGCTGGCGCAGGGTGATATTTTCAGCAATAACGGGAGAATCAGGATTGAAAACAGCTATGCGGAGGTACTTCAGGTGCGGTCGGGCAACGGACGCATTGAGCTGAATAACGTGAGAGGAGAAAAGCTGGATGCTTCTGCCGGGAATGGCCTGATCAATGTGAAGGAGTGCAGATTCCCGCAGCAGATTGCTCTGCTTACTCAGAACGGTGCGGTGACTGGCAGAAATATTATCAGTGATGATATTGTGATGCAGACAAGCAATGGACTTGTGACCGGCACAATCATCGGAAATCAGAATGATTACAATATCAGCAGCACAACGCGAAATGGCTTCAACAATCTGGACAACATCAATGAGCCGGACCGTAGAAAGAAGCTGACAGTCAGGACGCACAACGGAAGAATCCAGATTGATTTTGCAATGTAGTCTGTGGCTTGCATGGCGTGGCACGTGAACAGTTACACATGGACGAAACCGGTGATGAGATCGTTTTGTGATCTGGTTCACAAATGGAAGAAAATATGATAAGATATAAAGGCTGCTGCAGGTGGCTGCGGATCGATTCCGCCGTTCACTTATGCATCAGCCTTTTGCAATTGAGAACAGAATGAACGAACAATGGAGAGGTTGGAATATGAATTACACAGATTATATTATGGAAGAAACGAAAAAACTGCTGGCGGTTCCGAGCCCGTCTGGTTTTACGCGCCATGCGGCGGAATTTGTGAAAAAAGAGCTGGAGGAGATGGGATATGCGCCGGTGATTACCGGAAAGGGAGCCGTACTGGCTGATCTGGGGGGTGAAGATGCCGGGAACGGTATTCTGCTTGCTGCGCACATGGATACACTGGGAGCGATGGTGACTCAGATTAAGTCTGACGGCAGGCTGAAGCTGACGAATATCGGAGGAATGAACCCGAACAACGCAGAGGCGGAGAATTGCCGGGTCTATACAAGGGATGGAAGAAGCTATGAGGCTACTTTTCAGCTTGCAGATGCGTCTATCCATGTGAACGGCAGCTACGATGATACAAAGAGAAGTTATGATTCGATGGAGGCGGTGCTGGATGAGCTGGTTCACACGAAAGAAGATGTGGAGAAGCTCGGTATTATGACAGGAGATTTTGTCTGCTTTGATCCACGGACTGTGATTACGGAGAGTGGTTTTATCAAGAGCCGTTTTCTGGATGATAAGTTCAGCTCATGCATTCTGCTCGGATATGCAAAATATCTGAAAGAAGAGAATGTCAATCCGAAAAGACGCGTTTATATCATGCTCACATCTTATGAGGAAGTGGGACACGGCGGTGCAGCATCTGTTCCGGAGGGAGTGACTGAGATGATTTCCGTAGATATGGGCTGTGTCGGTGAAGGACTCGCGTGCGATGAGACCATGGTATCGATCTGTGCAAAAGACAGTGCGGGCCCGTATGATTATGATGTGGTATCTGAGCTGATCAGGCTGGCGAAAGAGAAAAAGCTGGATTTTGCTGTGGATGTATATCCTCATTACAGCTCAGATGTGGATGTTGCGCTCCGTGCCGGATATGATGTGAAGCACGGTCTGATCGGCCCTGGCGTATACGCATCCCACGGTTATGAGCGTTCTCACAGGAAGGGAGCTGAAAATACATTTGAGCTGATCAGAGCTTACCTAGGATAGATGAGGGGAAGAAATGAGTATAAGAGCAATTCTTTTTGATCTGGATGGCACATTGCTTCCGATGGATAATGACGAATTTACAGAAGTGTACCTGAGGCTGCTTGCAAAGACTGCCATGCAGTGGGATTATGAGCCAAAGCAGCTGATTGACGGGCTGTGGAAGGGAACGGCGGCTATGATAAAAAATGATGGCAGCCGTTCAAACAGTGAAGCGTTCTGGACGACATTTGATGCGTATCTGCACAGGCAGGCCAGCGCTGATATGAAAAAGTTTGACACGTTTTATGTCAATGAATTTCATGGGGCAAAGGCTGTGACGGGGGAGAATCCGTTGGCGGCGGAGGCGGTTGCTCTGGCGCGGAAAAAGGCGCAGTACGTTGTACTGGCGACAAATCCCCTGTTTCCACCGTGTGCAGTTGAGACACGCCTGGGCTGGATTGACCTTTCGTACAGTGGTTTTGATCTTGTGACGAATTATGAGAATTCACGATACTGCAAGCCGAATCCTGCGTATTATATGGAGATTCTGGATAAGATCGGTGTGAAGGCAGAGGACTGTCTGATGATCGGCAATGATGTGGGTGAGGATATCGTTCCGGCACGGCAGCTGGGCATGTCGACGTATCTGGTGACGGACTGCCTTATTAACCGCAGAGAAGAAAAGACGGATGGGCCAGGCGGAAAATGCGCAGAGCATTAAGTGGCGGGTAGGGACTTACTTGTATCAGGTGGGGTACAAGCCCCATCTGATAAACTGCGAAGCAGTTATTCGGTTATGAGCAAGTAGCGAAGCGGATTGCGAATATCCGCTTGACTAAGATTTGATTATATGATCGTTTTGAATGATATAAGAGGAAGGATACAGACGAAGAGATAGCACGGGCGTGTTATTTTGACGGAATTATTCTTCCTCTTTTTCTTTTGTATGGCAATATGCACAAATTTGAATATGCAAAATTGTGCACAGTATACAGAACAATGCTCGAAACGAAGATATAAATATTTTAAAATGAAATAAATAATCATAAAAAAGAAAATCAATCATATATATGACTTGAAAAAGAACAATTAAAAACATATAATACAGAAGAAAGAAGCAAAATGAACAAAAAAACAAGGAGGAACAAAAATGAGCAAGGTGAGTGAAATGACACGTGAAAGCTGGATCATGAGCACGTTTCCGGAATGGGGAACATGGCTGAACGAGGAAATTGAAAATGAAGTTGTTCAGCCTGGTACGGTCGCTATGTGGTGGTTGGGATGTACCGGAATGTGGTTCAAGACTCCCGGCGGAGCAAACATCACAATCGACCTGTGGTGCGGCAACGGAAAGAGGACGCATGGCAACGGAAAGATGGCTGTCGGTCATCAGATGGCAAATATGTGCGGCGCAAGAGCAATGCAGCCGAACCTGAGAGCCGTTCCGTTTGTGATTGATCCCTTTGCAATCAAGCAGGTGGATGCGGTACTTGCCACACATTATCATCAGGATCACATGAGCGCAGAGTATGCTGCACACGTAATCCAGAGCGGCATGACCACGGTTGATGAAAACGGAAAAGAGATTCCGGTACCGTTCATCGGACCGAAGAAATCCGTAGACCTCTGGGTAAAATGGGGTGTTCCCAAGGATCGCTGCATTACAGTGAAGCCGGGCGATACGATCAGAATCAAGGACCTGGAAATTGTTGCACTTGATTCCTTTGACAGAACGTGCCTCGTGACGACTGATTCCACAGGTCCGGACAGAGAGGAGCTGACAGGTATCTGTCCGACCGATATGGATGACAAGGCAGTGAACTACCTGATCAAGACACCGGGCGGAAATATCTACCACAGCGGAGATTCTCATTACTCCATCTACTTTGCAAAGCACGGCAAGGATTATGATGTGGATGTGGCATTCGGTTCCTACGGAGAGAATCCGGTGGGTATGGCTGACAAGATGACAAGCTGTGATATTCTGAGAATGGCAGAAGCGCTGCGCTGCAAGGTTGTTATCCCGATTCACTATGATGTGTGGACAAACTTCATGGCAGATATCAATGAGATTCGTGTCCTTTATGATATGAAAAAAGACCGTCTGGACTACAAGTTCCATCCGTTCTTCTGGGAGGTAGGCGGAAAATACGTTTACCCGACAGACAAGGATAAGAGAGCATATCACCACAGAAGAGGCTTTGAGGACTGCTTTGAGGCACCGCAGAACATTCCGTTCCGCTCCTGCCTGTAAAACCGCGCAGTGCGCAGACCTTTCAGGCTGCACGGCGCATGACGAATTATGAATCGGAGGATAAAACATGTTACGAGATTTTGTGGAAAACAGGCATTATAAATTTGCCGAAGAAGCAAAGGACTGGAGAGATGCCATTCGTATGAGCTGTGAAAGTCTTGAGGCAGACGGCACGATTGAGGCAAATTATAAGGAAGACATCATCGCGTGTGTGGAGAAACACGGACCATACATCGTGATCATGCCGAATGTGGCTATGCCGCACTCACAGGAGGGTGCAGCAGGAGTTAACAAGACTGCAATCGGTTTTATGAAGCTGGAGAAGCCGGTGAGCTTCGAGGAAGGCAATCCGGAAAAGGATGCTCAGCTTTTCTTTACTCTGGCTTCCTGCAATCCGGATCAGCATCTGGCAAATATGATGAAACTCTCAGAGATGCTGATGAATGAAGATGTGGTAAAAGCACTGGCAGATGCAAAAACTCCGGAGGATCTTATGAGAATTCAGGAGACGTATCTGGACTGAAAATAATGTAGAGGGAATCCTCGAAAAGGGGTGAGAGGGAAAACATATGAATATTTTAATGAATATCTGGACTTATTTTTCAACCAATATTCTGCAGCAGCCGGCATTTATGATCGGTCTGATTGTAGCACTTGGTTACATTCTGTTAAAGAAACCGTGGTATGATGTACTTGCAGGAGTGATCAAGGCGATCGTTGGTTATCTGATCCTCACAGTCGGTTCCAGCGGACTGGTATCAAATTTCCGTCCGGTTCTCGTCGGACTGAAAGACAGATTTAACCTGGATGCAATGGTTATTGACCCGTATTTCGGACAGAATGCAGTTACAGCAGGTGTTGAGGAAGTATTCGGCAAAGGCTTCGGTGATGCGATGATTCTTCTTCTGATTGCATTCATCGTAAACATTCTCCTTGTTCGTTTCAGTAAAATTACAAAGCTGCGTGCCCTGTTCACCACAGGTCACGTGCAGGTGCAGCAGGCAGCTACGGCTTACTGGCTGATCATGTTTGCACTTCCGGGTCTTCTGACTCATAATGTGGCACTTATCGTTGTAATGGCCATTCTGCTTGGTGCTTACTGGGCTGTTGGTTCCAACCTGATTATCAAACCGTGCCAGGAGCTGACAGACGGTGCCGGATTTACACTGGCACACCAGCAGATGTTCGGGATCGCGCTGAATTCCTGGCTGGCAGAAAAGCTTTTCGGCAAAAAGAAAAACGGAAAAGAAGTTAAGAAAATTGATGATATCGAGCTTCCGGGATTTATGTCCATCTTTAATGAAAATATGGTCTGTACTTCTATCCTGATGCTGATTTTCTTCGGAGCAATCCTGTGCATCCTCGGAAGAGATTATCTGGTAGAGCAGGGCTTCCTCAAGGAAGGTGCTTCCATGGTATTCTATGTGATCCAGACGTGTCTCTACTTTGCAGTATATCTTGCAATCCTTCAGCTCGGTGTCCGCACCTTCGTAACAGAACTGACAGAATCCTTCCAGGGTATTGCAAATAAGCTTCTTCCTGGTTCTGTACCGGGTGTTGACTGTGCAGTTGCATTTGGTTTCGGTTCTGCCAATGCAGTTCCTCTTGGATTCCTTGCAGGTTTCCTTGGTCAGATCATTGCTATCGTGGCACTGATTGTTCTGAAGAGTCCGGTTCTTGTAATCTGCGGATTCGTTCCGGTATTCTTCGATAATGCGACGATCGCTGTTTTCGCAAACGAAAAGGGCGGTATCAAGGCAGCACTGATTCTTCCGTTCATCTCCGGTCTGTGCCAGGTGTTCGGCTCTGCGATCATTGCAGGCTGGGTAGGAATGGCAGCTTACGGCGGATACCTCGGAATGTGGGACTGGGCAGTTGTATGGCCGGTAATGACAGGCGTTATGAAGTTCTTAAGCTACGCAGGTGTTGCAATTGTTGCGATCGTGCTTCTGGCAATTCCGCAGCTTCAGTACCGTGCTGATAAGGAAGGCTACTTCATGATGACTGAGGATTGGGAATCTTACAAAGAGCTGAAAGCAAAAAGAGCAAAATAATGAAAAAATAAACATAAAAAATGCGATGTAACAGACTCCGGTATTGCAATCTGAGCAGTGCCGGAGTAGAATAAATAATCATAACAATCATATAAAGGAGAGTACGACAATGGCAAAAGAAAATATGAGCTTTATGGTATGCTGTGCAAACGGAGCAGGCTCCAGCCTGATGATGAAGATGACAATGCAGAAGGTTCTGACCAAGCTGAATATCAAGCCGGGCAAGGTTCATCACTGTGCTCTTTCTGAAGGAAAGACGGCAGCTTCCCAGTATGATGTAGTGTTCTGTGCACAGAATTTTACAAATATGTTTAAGGATGCCGAAAAGAAAGGTACGATCGTGATTGGTCTGCGCAACATTATGTCTGTGCAGGAGATGGAAGAAAAGATGAGAGAGCACGGACTCGTTTGATCGGTTTCCGGGGTGAGTATGGAGAAGAAGAAAATACGGTTGGTTGTCTGCGATATGGACGGGACATTCTTGCAGGCAGATAAGAGCATCAGTGCAGCCAACCGTGCTGCTGTGATGGCAGCGGCCCGGGAAGGAATCCGTTTTTCAATCTGTACCGGCAGAATACAGACAATGACAGATTATTATCTGAAGGATCTGGAACTGACGACGCCGGTTATAACAGCAAACGGTGCACTGATCTGGGATCCGGTGTGTCAGAAGACGCTGTGGGATCTGCCGATGGATCAGGAAGAGCTCCTGCAGCTTCTGCAATTCTGCCGCGAAAACAGACTGGATTACTGTGCACTTACAATGGAGGAAAGCTTTTTTTCGCCGGACAATGTAAGAAAGCAGAGATTTGACCAGTATAACCGGATTGCCAAGGAGCACGGTATTGTACCGATGACTCTGGTATCTTTTGATGAAAACTTTGACTGCATCAGAGACAGAAAGGTCTACAAGGTACTGATTTACGAGGTGGAGGAAGGACAGCTGAAGATGGCGGAAGAATTTCTGCGAACGCTTCGGAAGACAGGGTATACCTCTTCCGAGGATCGTTTGCTGGATATCGCACACACGGATGTGAATAAGGGACTCGGTGTGATTCAGCTGGCACGTCTTCTGAATATACCACTTTCTGAAGTCTGTGCAGTCGGAGATTATGACAATGATATACCGATGCTTCAGGCGGCCGGCTTTCCGGTTGCCATGGGTAATGGCTGTGAAGCCATAAAAAAAGTGGCAGAATTTGTGACAAAACCGAATACGGAAGATGGTGTCGCGTATTTATTTGAACAGTTTCTGTTGTAAATAAAAAAAGAAGAGGTGACATGCATGAAAAGGGAGAGAGCATTTGTAGAAAACAGAAGAAAGCAGATCATGGATAAGATTATTGAATGTCCGGGTATACACGTCGAGGTGCTTGCATCCCTTTTCAATGTCTCTGCCATTACAATACGGCGTGATCTCCAGTATCTGGAGGATCAGAAAAAACTGACACGCTTTTACGGAGGCGCCATGCCTGCAGAAAGCGTGCTGACAGGAAGACAGGAGGACGAGACAACTCTGTACAGAGAACTGATCGCGAAATATGCAGCAACGCTGGTGGATGATGATGACACGCTGTTTATCAACACAAGCCGGACGGCACTGCAGATCCTTCCGTATATAAAGAGCAAAAATGTCACCGTGATTACAAACAATGGAAGAGCGGTAAACTGTGATCATCCATCCGGTGTCAATGTGATTCTGACGGGAGGCGAGCTTCGCTATCCGAAGGAAGCCATGGTGGGTGAGTTTGCAGAGAGAAATCTTCTGAAGGTGTATGCAAAGAAAGCGTTTGTGGGCTGCAGCGGTATTTCTGCGGAGTGCGGCGTGACGACGGAGAACGCAAACGAGGTAAATTTAAATGAGCTGATGCTGCGCCGGGCCACAAAGACTGCTTATGTGCTGGCTGATCATACGAAGATTGGCGCCAACAGCAGCTTCCGCACGTGTTCCCTGGAGCGGGTGACACATCTGGTGACTGATGAAAAGGCACCGAAAGAGGTGCTGGATGTTTTCAGGGAAAAAGGAATTCAGATTCATCTGGTCAGCAAAAATGACGCAGCGGCGCTGGAGGAATGACGGTATCATTCCGCAATAGAAGAATAGGAGAAAAAGTCATGGTAAAGGGTACAATTACAGTAAATAACAAATCAGGTCTTCACTTGAGACCGGCTTCTGAGCTTGCTAAAATTGCAGGAAAGCTCAGATCGGAAATTACGATTGTTGCAGGAGAAAAGCGGGTTAACCCGAAGAGCGTACTGATTCTGATGAGTGCCGGAATCACAAAGGGTACGACGATTGACATTATCTGTGAGGGCGAGACGGAGGAAGCAGATCTTCAGGTTATGCTGGATGCGATTGCAGGCGGACTCGGTGAATAATGAAGGAGGATCGGCCATGAAAGAATGGAAGGTACCCAAAACATCATCCAGGGGCTATGCAATAGCCCCGGTGTATGTGGTGAGAACGGTTGAGGTAAAGGCTGATGAGCGTAAAATTTCCGCGGAAGAAGTGGACAGTGAAATTAAACGCTTTGAAGCTGCTGTCGCAAAAGCACAGGAAGACCTGCTGGAGCTGGCATCTCAGAACGAGATTTTTGCAGCTCATTATGCAATGGCCGGCGACATTGCCATCTATGACGGTGTTACGGGAAAGATCAGAGAAAATTGTGACAATGCGGAAGCGGCTCTGATGCAGACCAGGGATGAATACGTCATGATTTTTGAAAGCATGGATGATGAGTACATGCGCGAGCGTGCAGCAGATATGAAGGATGTTTCCGGACGCCTGCTGTATGCACTCAAGGGAATCGAGGACAATCCCTTTGCAGCCATGAAAGAAAAGAGTATTATTGTTGCGAAGGATCTTGCCCCGTCTGATACGGCAAAGATGAATCTGGAACTTGTGGCAGGCTTTGTCACAGAGGAGGGCGGTGTCACAAGCCACGTTTCCATCATTGCAAAGAATCAGGGAATTCCGTGCCTCGTAGGAGCTGGTCCGATCCTTGATGAGGTGGAGAACGGCATGAAAGCCATCCTCGATGCAGGCAGCGGCATGTTCATTCTGGAGCCGGAGGAAGCACTGATTCGTGAATACGAAGAGAAAGCGGCAGAGCTTGCCCGTCTCACAGAGGAGATGGAGAGACTCAGCACTCTGCCGTCTGAGACAATGGATGGCCATAAATTCAGCATCTGTGCAAATGTGGGGAGTCCGGCAGATATCAGAAATGCCCTGAAGTATCAGATTGACGGCGTTGGCCTGTTCCGAAGTGAATTTTTGTATATGGAAAATGATCATTTTCCGACAGAGGATGAGCAGTTTGAGGCGTACAAAGAGGCGGCAGAACTGCTTGGCGGCAGGGAGCTGACCATTCGAACCCTGGATATCGGAGGAGACAAGGGACTTGATTATTATGAGTTCCCAAAGGAGGAAAATCCGTTTCTCGGTTACCGTGCGATCCGTATGTGTCTTGAAGAGACAGAGATGTTTAAGACACAGCTTCGCGCAATTCTCCGTGCCAGTGCCTTCGGGTATATCCGCATTATGTATCCGATGATGATCTCCGTGGAGGAGCTCCAGGCGGCGAATGCACTTCTTTTGGAGTGTAAAAAGGAGCTGGATCAGGAACAGATTGCATATGATAAAAAAATTCAGGTAGGTATCATGGTGGAGACACCGGCGGCTGTAATGATGGCAGATGACTTTGCCGAGCTTGTGGATTTCTTCAGCATCGGTACGAATGATCTGACACAGTATGTACTGGCTGTAGACCGCGGAAATCCCAGGATTTCCGAAAAGTATAATTCCTTCCATCCGGCTGTGCTGCGTGCCATTGCCCATACCATTGAGGCGGCCCACAGACACAATGCAAAAGCCGGTATGTGCGGAGAATTTGCCGGTGATGAGATGGCTTCCTCGCTTCTGCTGGGAATGGGCCTGGACGAGTTCAGTATGTCTGCAAACGGAGCGTCAAGAATCAAGTATCAGCTTCGCGGCGTGACTTACGAGGCGATGAAGGAGCGTGCACAGGAGGTACTTCGCCAGAGTACAATAGAAAAGGTAATGGAGCATCTGTAAACAGAACAGAATAACAAAGTATATGAGGGAGGAAAACACATGAAAGCGTACACACTGGGATTATACGAAAAGGCAATGCCGAAGGAACTTACGTGGAGGGAGAAGCTGACTGCAGCGAAGGAGGCAGGCTATGATTACGTGGAGATCAGCATTGATGAGACGGATGAGAAGCTTGCAAGACTGGATATGTCACGGGAAGAGCGGACAGAGCTTGTCAGTCTGATGGCGGAAATCGGTGTCCCGATCCGCACCATGTGTCTGAGCGGACACAGAAAGTATCCTCTTGGAAGCAACGATCCGGAAGTCTGTGCAAGAGGAATGGAAATTATGGAGAAGGCGATTGCCCTGGCTGAGGATCTTGGCGTGAGAATCATTCAGCTTGCAGGATATGATGTGTACTATGAGGACTCCTCCGAAGAAACGAAACAGCGTTTCGAAGAAAATCTGAAGAAGTCTGTTCTGATGGCTGCGCGTGCAGGTGTGCTGCTGGGTTTTGAAACGATGGAGACCGAATTTATGAATACGGTGGAAAAAGCAATGAAATACGTCAATATTGTTGATTCCACGTATCTGAATGTATATCCGGATTCCGGAAATATCACAAACGCAGCGGTTTCGTACGGTACAGATGTACTGGAGGATTTAAGAAGCGGAAAGGGACATCTTGTTGCGCTTCATCTCAAGGAAACCGTACCGGGTAAATTCCGCGAAATACCCTTTGGCACAGGCCATGTGAATTTCAAAGATATGATACATACTGCATGGGAGCTTGGCATTCGTAAATATGTAACGGAGTTCTGGTATACCGGGAATCCGGAATGGAAAAAGGATCTCGATTTCGCCAGAACTATGATGGGCAATTTGCTCGATCAGGAAGAGTGAGGCAGAATCAAATGAAAATCGAAAAAAAAGTCATTTCAAATCTGAATAAATGCTATGCAATAGCACCGCTGCATTATCAGGGCAAAGATCATTTCCTTGTGGCAGCTGAGAAGCAGGATCCGTGTTATCTCTTTGATCTGGACGGCAACATGGTGGACAAGATCTGGGACGGCCCGGGCGGAGTGATGAGTATGGTGCAGGTGCCGGGAACGGACGGCCAGTATCTCTCTACTTACAAATTTTATTCGCCGAATGATTCAAAGGAAGCAAAGATTGTGATCGTGACACCGAAGGCAAAGGGCGACTGGGAAGTCCGCACGCTTGTTTCACTTCCTCATGTGCACCGTTTTGACCTTCTGACGAGAGACGGAAAAACGTACCTGATTGCGTGCGCGCTGAAATCCGGACATGAGTTCAAAGAGGACTGGAGCATGCCTGGAAAGGTGTATGCAGCCCTGCTGCCGGAGGATCTCTCCGGATTTGACGAGGAACATCAGCTTGAGCTGACTGTGCTGAAGGACAATATGCTGAAAAATCACGGCTATTATCGTGTGATGGAGGATGGTGTGCCTACAGCTGTTATTTCCTGCAACGAAGGTATTTTCCGTTTTACTCCGCCGGCAGCAGGCGAAACTGAGTGGACCATCGAGACGCTGCTTGAGGAACCGGCAAGCGATGCAGTGCTCGTGGATATGGATGAGGACGGTGAGAAGGAACTGTGCGTACTGGCACCGTTCCACGGAGAACATGTCTCCATCTACAAGAAGATGGACGGAGCTTATAAAAAAGTATATGAGCTTCCGGAGCCGGCGGAATTTACGCATGCAATTTACGGCGGTGATTTGTGCGGGAGCCCGGCTTTTGTGGTTGGACACCGCAAGGGGAAACGAAATCTGATGGCGATCCGATATGACAGGGAAGCGAAGGGATATACAGTGGAGCTGATCGACGAGGATCGCGGACCTGCGAACGTATTCCATTATACGTATAATGGAAAAGATGTGATGATCGCTGCGAACCGCGAGGTTGACGAAGTAGCTTACTATACTCTCGAAAAATAAGACAGTAGAAAGAGGCCTGGACGAAACAGAGAAAATCTGTTCCGGTTCAGGCCTTTGCAGCTTCTGAACAGTGTTTGACTGTCCTGACGAATAGCGGTAGAATGGAAGCATCCCGGAACAGCCCTGACGGGATACCATTTGTCGGCGTACAGACCTGGTATAGGGGCTGCTGTTCGAGGAACATAGTGTGGCGTTGCGGCTTCTGAGTTTGTTGCTGGCGTTTAAAGGGCAGAATATGGGCGCATGGATAAGGAGGATGTCATGGACAAATTATTTCTTTTAACATATACGTGTGTAGGATTTGATGGATTTCGCCATTCCTGTCATGCTTGGTTCGCAACAGAAGAGGCGCTGCAAAGCTTTGTGAAGAAATGTGAGGCGAAGGGAAATGGTTTTGAAGTGGATATAGCGATTGAAATCCTGTCTCACAGGGAAGTAATCGTGTGTCAGGAGGATAGCAGAGCCGGCGGCTGTTGAGACAGAGCCGGCTGACGGGTGACAGCAGCGGGGTATAGCAGGAGGGGATGAAAGCAGAGATCAGTTTGCGGGAAGTGCAGATGTGAATCAGGAGAATGTATCCGGTTTGGCATCTGTATTTTTTGTATTTAAAGAAATAAACTGTTTCTAAATTTGCCTTAAGAAAAAGTGAAATTCTCTCTGCTTTATTGAAGTGCCAGGCTATGTATGGTAAAATTGAGGTAAATAACGGGCAAAAAAGAGATGCCTGTTGTGCATTATATCAGACAATCAGGAAAGGATGCGTTATGAATATACTTTTTTATCTCACCCCGAAGAGCGAGGTTATGTATCTGTTTGATGACTACTCTGTCCGTCAGGCAATGGAAAAGATGGAGTATCACAAGTACAGCGCAGTTCCGATTATCAATCATGCGGGCGCATACGTGGGGACGCTGACAGAGGGAGATATTCTGTGGGAGCTGAAACGACGTCAGACGGTGGATCTGCATGAGATTGAAGATATCAAAATCCGTACCCTGCAGCGCAAGAGGGACAATCAGCCGGTAAATGTCAACTGCAATATTGAGGATCTGATTATGACCTCCATGAATCAGAATTTTGTTCCGGTTATTGATGATAACGGAATATTTATCGGAATTGTTACACGCAAAAATATTATAGAATACTGTTACAATCAGTGCAAAAGCCTTGTCTGATTCTTCTATCTGTGATAAAATGTAATGAAATTGTAAAAAATGTAATAATTTATCACAGACAGAAGGAGTGGAAAGAATGAGACAGAGCACACGTATCCGGCTGTTTGCAGCTGTTATGGCGCTTGGAATATTCGGCTGCAGCTGGACGGTGACGGCTGCGGAGGATGGTCTGACGCCGGTAAGTCCGGGAACGGAGCAGGGGACCGGGACAGAGAACGGTTCGAATACAGATAATGGAACAGATCAGAACACGGGGACTGGAACAGGGCAGAGTACCGGAACGGAAACTGAGCAGAATCCGGAAACAGAGACAGAGATTCCGGCGCCGGAGCCTCCTGTGGCAGAGAAGGCCGGCTGGCTGGAAGCGGACGGATACCGCTATTATTTTAAAACGTCAAAAACAATGGTCACCGGCTGGAAAACGATAAACAGCAAAATTTATTATTTCCGCAAAACCGCAGAGGGAACTGCGCCGCAGGGAAGTATGGTGACAGGATTTCAGACGATTTCCGGTTATACATATTATTTTTCAAAAGCCGGTGTTCTTCAGACAGGCTGGAAAAAACTGAAAAGCAAATATTATTATTTCGAACCGACGGGAAAAGCCGGGAAAGCAGGTAGAATGTATACGGGGCCGAAGACGATTAATGGCTCTGTCTACCTGTTTGCAGAGGACGGTCATGCACTGACCGGCTGGCAGGATTATGGAGAGAATCGTTACTATCTGAGCAAGAGCACAAAGCTGGGAACGCGTGGAAAAGCTGTGACCGGATGGCAGACCATCGGAGAATACCGCTACTATTTCAATGAAAAAGGTGTCATGCAGAAAAGCTGCTGGATTATCATGAAGCAGAAATATTATGTGGACGAAAACGGACATAAGCTGAAAAACTGTGTGACACCCGACGGCTATATCCTGAATGCCTTCGGTGCCCGTGTCAAAGCGGCGAAGGGCTGGGTAAAATCCGGCGGGAAGTATTATTATTACGTTTCCAGAAAAAAGGTGACGGGCTGGAAGAAGATCAGTGGGAAAAAGTACTATTTTGATGAGAATGGTGTGCGGCAGAAGGGATGGCTGACTCTGGACGGACAGACGTATTATCTGAAGGCGGGAGTCATGCAGACCGGCTGGACGACAATCGGCGGCAAAAAGTATTATTTTAACAAAAAAGGTGTCATGCAGGTAAATACAACGATAGACGGTATCGAGATCGATGCGAACGGTGTGGCCGATACCAGAGTATCGATTCTGCTGATTTCCGGACATGGTATGGGTGATCCCGGTGCCACTTCGGTGCTTGGAACAAAGACCTATTATGAAGAAAAGTATACCCGTCAGTTTGCCACTCTGATCGAAGAGAAGCTGAAAGATTCCGGTGCCAATATTGCGGTGACGATGTATGATCAGAATTATGACTGTTATCAGGTAAACCGTGCATATCAGGCAAATAAGTCAGTGATAGGGCCGCTTCCGGACTGGAAAGCGTATGATTTTATTCTTGAGGTTCATTTTAACGCCACTGCGGAGTCGGCGAAGGATCTGAAGGGTGACGGGAATATGAAAGGGGTAGGCATATATGTGTACCCGGATAAGAAGACAGTCACCATTGAGAAAAAGATAGTGGCAGCGATTTCAAAGACAGGTATTCCGATCTGGGGACGCGG
Organism: Lachnospiraceae bacterium; assembly: GCA_004557975.1. GTDB lineage: Bacteria > Bacillota > Clostridia > Lachnospirales > Lachnospiraceae > Choladousia. Next base: position 6,790 of record SFEV01000049.1, on the reverse strand, counting down.
AACAGGTGTGTTCCGGAGCAATCTGCTGAATGCCAGAACATGCTACCAGAATGGTGTTTCCTATGCGCTGCTTGAGACGGCGTTCATTGATGACAGGGATGATATGAAATTCTATAACAGCAATAAAGAGAAAATGGCAGAGGCGGCGGCTTCTGCGATTGTGGCGTACTTCAAATAGAGAAGAAGCGATGTTGCAGGGAGGTGTTCTGTTTTGGCAACAGAACACCTCCTGCTGTTATAACCGAAGCAGTTATTCGATTATGAGCAAGTAGCGAAGCGAATTGCGAATATCCGCTTGACAAGGATTGCTTCATTATTTCAGAAAAGTGGAGAAGAATGATGGGGGAGCAGCAAATGTGGGAATGGAACAGAAAAAAAGTGATTGCCGGAATACTTTTCGTGCTGATTGTCCTGACAGGAAATGCAGGTACAGTTTCTGCTGCTGTGAGAGAAGGCAAAAAGGGAGAAACAATCACCGGAGAATATGCAGTCATTGTAAATACGGATACAGGACAGGCGCAGAGTACCGGAACACTGATCTTTGATTCTGACGGGAGAAATAAGACAACTTCTGTGCAGTCTGAACTGCTCCTGCCGGATGTGGCGGCGACAGTGAGTGAATCCCGGATGGTTCTTTCGTCGGCTTCAGTGACATCCTACCAGGAGGGGCAGGAGAAATTCATTTCCAGTCCTCATGGAGGACAGACATACGTCTGTATTGGTCAGGGGACACACTGTTATGTGTGGATGGAAAAGAATCTGAAAGCAGCGTACGATGCCGTAAACAGGACAAAAGTCATTGCGGCAGATATGGCAGCTGTCTATGATGGAACCCCTTATAAGACTTTATCTGATCTGTGTGCGGGAAGAATTCCGTATCAGGATAATTCGGGAAAAATATCAATTTTGCTGGAAGAGATTCAAAGTGGGGCCAGCGGCATATACAAGGCGGACTATGGAATGACGGCTATTCATATTGATGCGCCGCAGGCAGATCAGTACCGCGCAGGTGAGATGGCATCACGCAACGGCCTTCTGGTCCATGAGGGGCAGCATGCATTGTTTGATCTTCTGACGGAATATGATGCTTCCCGGCCGTATATGTGGCTGAATGAGGGACTGTCTGTGGCGGCAATGGATTACGTATGGGGCGGCACGGACAGCAGCGGATGGCTGGACAGTATTTCCGGCAGCACGGAGATACGGAACGGTTCTGCTCTGATGTATCAGAGTTACCGCGGGAAAACAGCTCAGGACTATGCCATGCCGTATCTTTTTATCAGATATCTGATTGACAGAAAAGCAGGAGGATATCGTCCTATGAGTGTACTTCCGCTGTTCTACAGCGTCAGGGCAAATATCAGCCCGGAAGCATATCTGGTGAATGTTGTCGGTGACGGAAGTTCTTTTTCAGACATTCTGACTGAATTTTACACGGCCATCATTGCACTGGAACCGGATGGAAAGTATGGTTTTTCAGGGGACAGTGTAGTGGCGGAAAAGCTCAGGGATTATCCTCTTTTTGCCGGGGAGAGCGGGAAAGCGTACACTCTGAATCCTTCAGCGGCGATCATTGTCCGCCTGGAGAATGGCGTGTTCACAGTACCGGAGAATGGAGGAAACAACGTCCGGTATATGGTCATCACAGATGGAAGAGGGAGTGCGGCACCATCCGGAGGCAGCGGTTCTGCCGGGGATCCCTACAGGATATCCTCCTTTCAGGAGCTGAACCTGATCGGAAATCACCCGGATGCACAGTATGTGCTGACGCAGGACATTGAAGCGGACGGGGAGGTAAATCTGACTGCAACGAATTTTCGTGGTGTGCTTGATGGCGGAGGCCATTCTGTAAAAGGTCTGAGATACCCTCTGACAGGCAGCAACAGCGGTATCATACGAAATCTCACCATCGAGGCCGATATGGACAGCGAATTTATGGACATGCTGGGGATTTTTTCTCTTCGCAACAGCGGTACAATCAAGGATTGCCGCGCATACGGCTCAGTCAGTGTAAGGCTTGGTGCGCGCGGCACATACGGAGCTGTATACGGGGCTTTTTCGGGGGAGAATGAACCGGCAGGTATTATTCGGGGCTGTCTGGTCTCTGTGGATGTCCATCTTACACTTCCTGCCCAGAAAAGCCGTATCGGAGGAGTTGTCGGTGTGCATAGCGGTACAGTGGAGAATTGCAGCAGTACAGGGCGTATTTCGGTGATACAGCCATGCGGAGATTCTTATCAGGTATGTGCAGGAGGAATCGCAGGAGAAGTGTATCCGATGGGAGTTGGCGGATCGGTGACAAACTGTATTCATACAGGCAGCATTTCTGCTGAAGGCGGAACACCGTTTGTGGGGCAGATCTGCGGTTCGGCAAATGCTTACGCAGCCTCAAAACTGGCTTCCTATGTGATCGGATGTTATGCGAAACAGGGTGATATTCCTGCAGTTGGAATACCGGAGACAAATGTTTCTGAGGAAAGTATCATTTTAAGCGACGAAAAACTGAAAGATGCATCTTCCTATACAGGATGGACGTTCGGTGCAGACTGGACAATGACAGAGGAAGGCCCGAGACCAACTGTATCTGATGATATACAGAGCGTGACAGCGGAGGGGGAACTGATATGTTATGCAGGTGAGAAACCATACAATTGGGGATGGATTCTGATTGACGGTCAGACAAGGATCCGGATTACGGGGGATATGGTGAGCGGATTTGACAGCAGTTCGCCCGGTCAGAAGACTGCAGTGGTTACATTCAAGGGAAAAACAGCACAGCTCCCGGTTACGGTAAAAAAACCTGATAAAGTGACGGAACTGAAAGTGTCTTCTGTAAAGCATACTTCATATATTGAAGGACAGTGTTTTAATCCTGACGGTGTCTGCCTTCTGGCAGAGATAGATGGAGGAATCCATTATATATACAGTGGGTTTGATTATACAAAAAAAGGCGCACTTACGGCACAGGATACGAGTGTAAGCTTTTCGTATTATGGTGCAGAAACTTCTTGGCCGATTACAGTCGGAAAAATCAGGCCATCCTCAGTTATGGTGGCGTCTGTGATGGCACATACTTCATACAGAGAAGGAGAAGCTCTTGACCTGTCAGATCTCCGGGTACAGATTACGTACAATAACGGTACAAAGACGGCTGTGTTTGGAACGGCAGAATTTGATTCGTATGGAGTTTATATAGTGAAGTATAAGAATAATACATATACGGAGATTTCAGCGGAGCAGTTTCTGGGAACTTCCGACGACGGAGCAGTGATTCTGATCTGCGCTTCGGAGGAACGGCCGGGAAATGCAGGTGCTGTGCTGGCAGAGGCGGGGACCGTTTCGGTTGCGAAACGCATGCGCTTTTCGGATGAGACACTGCATATGTCACAGACATCGTCATACCAGTATGTGAATTCTGAAAATGTGACCGGAGGAAGCGGCAGCTACAGCACAGAAGTGATCAGTGAAAATCTTCCTTCCGGAGTGATGCGTACGGCAGAACCGAAGGGAGGATGGAATTCATATTTTGAATATCAGGGTATACCGGCACAATCGGGTAAATATATTTCGACATACAAAATATCTGACACTCAGACTGGTGAAACGATATGCGCAACCGTAACCATTCATGTTCATCTGTCAAATGAGGCTCAGATGTTCCGGTTTGATCTGTGCAGTGGTATGAATCCCGGATTGCCTGGGGATATTTGCGGCATTATCGGGGAGGATACGATACTGCTGATTGTCCCGGATGGAACAGATGTCACTTCTCTTGTTCCAAATATTGACTATGGGGCGTATATGGGAGTGACAGTTCCAAAAGAATTCTGGAATGGGACGGTGCATGATTTTTCAGTCCCCGTAGTCTATGAACTGACTGCCCCGGATAAGATGACGGTCAGAAGGTATACAGTGTACGTCAGAACCGGGCAGGGAACAGAGCCGGGAGACCCATCCGGCGGAGAAAGTGAGACAGAGCCGGGAGACCCATCCGGCGGAGGAAGCGGGACAGAGCCGGGAGACCCATCCGGCGGAGGAAGCGGGACAGAGCCGGGAGACCCATCCGGCGGAGGAAGTGAGACAGAGCCGGGAGACCCATCCGGCGGAGGAAGTGAGACAGAATCGGGAGACTCATCCGGCGGAGGAAGTGAGACACAGCCGGGAGACCCATCCGGCGGAGGAAGTGAGACAGAATCGGGAGACCCATCCGGCGAAGGAAGTGGGACAGAGCCGGGAGAACCGTCCGGCGGAGTAAACGAGACAGAATCGGAAAAACCGTCCGGTGAATCAGGAATGCGCCCGGAGAATCCGTCTGTACCGGGAACAGGAGAAGACGATGGAAGGGAACCGGAGAAACCAGACGGAGGAGACAGTACAGAAACGAATGAATTACCGGAAAGAATGGATGAATCCGAATCAGTAGAAAATCATGGAGAATCAGCGGCGCTTATACTTCCGAAGACGGTAAGCATCAATGGCTTTGAAATAACAATTTCCAGGACTTCCTGTTCGGCTAATGGGAAAAACAGGAAGCCGGGTATCACCGTCATGTATGAAGGAAAAAAACTGAGCAGAAAATACTATTCGGTAAAGTACAGCAAAAACAGAGCACCCGGTCTTGCTGCTGTGACGGTAAAGGGAAAACGGAAGTATTCCGGGAAGCTTCCGTCAACAAAGCTCCATTTTGTCATTACGCCGCCGAAAATGGAAGCTCCGGAGGTGAAGAGCAGTAAAAAGGGAACCGTCAGAATCACCTGGAAACGGGTTAAGGCGGCTGATGGCTTTCAGGTGCAGATTTGCCGGAATAAGAGCTTCAGGTCAGGTGTAAAAACATATGAGCTGAAACGGAGCAGGACAGAAAAGACGGTCCCGGCACTACACAGGAAAAAGACATATTATGTGCGCATACGGCCGTTTATCGGGATAAAAGATACGCCGTTTTATGGTTCCTGGAGTAATAAAGTAAAGGTGAAAGTCAGGTAAAGGACGGGAATGAAAGAAAAAACAGGTGCTTCTGTGCTTTGACGCGTTAAAAGAATATTGGATGAAGTCATTGACAAAGAAAAAAATAGTTGATAGAATGAGTGGAAAGTTTAAACAGAGGTAGATGCTTATGAAAAAGAGAGTTTTATCATTGCTGGTAGATAATACCTCCGGTGTACTGAGCCGTGTGGCAGGGCTTTTCAGCCGCCGCGGTTACAATATTGACAGCCTCACGGTTGGCGAGACCGCAGATCCGCGTTATTCGCGTATGACGATTGTGGCGCGTGGTGATGAAATGACACTGGATCAGATCATGAAGCAGCTTGCAAAGCTGATTGATGTCGTTGATATCAAGATTCTGGAGGAAGGCACCAGTGTCAGCAGAGAACTTGTACTGGTGAAGATCCGGGTGGATGCACAGGAGCGCCAGGATGTGATATCCATTGTGAATGTGTTCCGCGGCAATATTATTGACGTCGGCAAAGATTCCCTGATTGTGGAGCTGACAGGACAGCAGTCGAAGCTGGATGCGTTCCTTCAGCTGCTGGAGGGACATGAGATTCTGGAGCTGGCACGGACCGGTATTACAGGTCTTTCCAGGGGCTCAAATGACGTACGTTATCTGTAATGGTATATCTTCGAGAAAATACCTTTACTCATATAATCAAATTTATTTCAAGAATGTGAGGAGAAAAAAATGGCAGCAAAAATTTACTATCAGAAAGACTGTAACCTTTCCCTTCTGGAAGGAAAGACAATCGCAGTGATTGGCTACGGAAGCCAGGGACATGCACACGCACTGAATGCAAAGGAGTCCGGCTGCAACGTTATTATCGGTCTTTATGAAGGCAGCAAATCCTGGAAGAAGGCAGAAGCGCAGGGATTTGAAGTATACACGGCGGCAGAGGCAGCAAAGAAAGCAGACATTATCATGATTCTGATCAACGATGAGAAGCAGGCTGCACTGTACAAAAAAGATATCGAGCCGAACCTTGAGGAAGGCAACATGCTGATGTTCGCACACGGCTTTAACATTCATTACGGATGTATCGTACCGCCGGCAAACGTTGATGTTACCATGATTGCTCCGAAGGGACCGGGTCATACTGTAAGAAGCGAGTACCAGGCAGGCAAGGGCGTACCGTGTCTCGTTGCTGTTCATCAGGATGCAACAGGCAAGGCACTTGACAAGGCTCTGGCATACGCTCTGGCTATCGGCGGCGCAAGAGCAGGCGTCCTTGAGACAACATTCCGTACAGAGACAGAGACAGACCTTTTCGGTGAGCAGGCAGTTCTCTGCGGTGGTGTATGTGCACTGATGCAGGCCGGTTTCGAGACACTGGTAGAGGCTGGCTATGATCCGAGAAATGCTTATTTCGAGTGTATTCATGAGATGAAGCTGATCGTTGACCTGATTTATCAGTCAGGCTTTGCAGGAATGAGATACTCTATCTCCAATACGGCTGAGTATGGTGACTACATTACAGGTCCGAAGATTATTACAGAAGAGACAAAGAAGACAATGAAGAAGATTCTGGCAGATATCCAGGATGGTTCTTTTGCGAAGGAGTTCCTGCTTGATATGTCTTCCGCAGGAAGCCAGGTACATTTCAAGGCTATGCGTAAGCTGGCTGCGGAGCATCCGTCAGAGATCGTCGGAGAAGAGATCCGTAAGCTGTACAGCTGGAACGGCGAGGATAAGCTGATCAATAACTAAACCCCCATGCCCGCACACTTGGCACCACCATAAATGAAACTGTGTAGCTGGTAGGTTATTGCATTTGTTTTTGACATTATCTATACTGTA
>SFEV01000101.1 GCA_004557975.1 Lachnospiraceae bacterium | reverse complement strand
CCCTCATTCTTGGTGTAACGATAATATGTACCGTTATACTCGATCATCGTTGTATCAATGCTGGACTGATCGTATTCAATATAGACCTTCGGCTCGGTAAAGCTGTAGAAGTCACGTGTCTTTGCATAATACAGTCTCTGTTTTGCGTAGCCGTCCGATGCAACCTTGGATGCCCAGTATACCACATATTCACCGGTTCTCGCATCATAGGCTGCTTCCGGTGCCCAGGTACAGCCTGCTGCAATATCCGCAGATACGGTCACCATTCGCTGTTCGGACCAGTTTACCAGATCTGTGGATTCCCATACCATCAGTGCCTGACTGCCGGCCTCCTGTGCTGCTGTCCAGCCATTTCCGCCGTTGATCTTCAGATCCGTCGCAATCAGATAGAACTTGTCACCCTCCGGAGAACGGATGATAAACGGATCACGCACACCCTTTTCTCCCATTGTGGAGGTCAGAGTCGGCTCGTTGTTGTTCAGATCCTTCCAGTTCAGTCCGTCATGGCTGGCTGAGAAATAAATCTGTTCACCGTTTGAATATCCTTCTCCTGTAAAATATGCAAAGAAATAATCCGTGTAGTCGTCTTCTGTCAGTTCCTCAGGTGCCGCTTTTACGGTGAAGGTAAATATCTTCTCTGCCTGGTTTCCATCCAGCGTCACAGTCGCTGTCATAGTCACAACCGTATCTCGTTCCGGTCTTGTCACCGTTCCCGCCGGTGTGGGATCATAGCCATCCTCGCCAGGGATTTCACGAACGTTGATGATCTCCGGATGATCCGTAGTCCAGGTAACCTCACCTGTGCCGTTTACCGTATCCGGAAGTGTAATATTACCGTATACTTCTTTTCCCGCCTTTGTGGAATACGGAAGCGTCAGCTGTGCCGCCAGCTTCTGTACCACATTTCCTTTTGCCAGTACCGTTACCTGATATGTCTCCGTTACTGTTTTGTTTCCATCCGAAATGGATGCTGTCAGCGTTACGGTCACATTTTCCTCTTTCGGAACGGTGACAACGCCTTTCGCTGTGATGACTGACGGATCAGAAGTATCCCAGGAAACGGTCAGACCGTCACTGGTCACCTGCAGAAGCTCCAGATTCTCTGTCACATTGGAAAGATCACCAAGTTTCTCTGCTATCTCCACCTTTGCCTGATTCAGTCTGTCCTCTTCGTAAAGCCTAGTACCCGCTGCGATTTTAAAATTGTCAAGCTGCATGGTGCTGTACTCACCAGGTGCCCAGTTCGCTTTTCCAATCTGGAAAAAGCTGCCATCTCCCAGAATATCGGTGAGTGCATAGCCGCTTGCCACCATGCTTACCCGCTTACCGTCCAGATAAACCACCGTGCGGTCCTTTGCATATACAATATCGATATGCTGCCACTTGCCTGCTGTCATGGAAACACTGGGATTGGTGGGTCTGGAACCATTGTTATGGTAACGCTCCTGCTCCGTTTTTCCATTCTTTACCAGAACGCCCAGATAGGTTTCATGGTTTCCGTTTGTACCCCAGGACAGCATGGTATCATCCTGTGACGCATAATATACCCAGTGTGTACCGGATGTTTCCGGAAGAATGTCATAGGAAACCGTAATCTCATCATAGCCTGCCAGCAGACTGCTGCCGTCTGCCGCTTTGACATCCAGATAATCCTGATCATTCTTCTCAAACTTCGCCGCATAACCATCTTCATGCGCTACAAGCTCAATGCTTCCTCCGGCAACCGCTGCCACCGCATTTCCGCCTCGGAGTCCTTCCTCCAGATCATCAAAGCTGAAGTCCGCAATCACTGCTGCCAGAATCTGGAACTCTGCTGTCTTAGAACCGGTATATCTGCCGCCTTCTTTTGCGGTGATGGTCACCGTTCCCTTTCTATTTACATTTTCTCCGTAGGATACTTCATAATCCGTACCCTCTTTTAAAACTGCTGTGCCCCATTTTACTGTAATCTCCGGACAGATCTGAGCTCCCGTTTCCACCACAGTATCTGCGCCTGTGATCTCTGCATCCGAAAGATCTCTGAGCTCTTCGGAATCCTGCAGCACAACGACCTGAATCGTTACCGTCTTTGCCTCCTCTGGCAGTTCTTCCTCCGCACTCATATTCAGAATCGGAAGTCCATCTGCGCTCCAGTGCACGTTTTTCACTCTTGCATGACGGCATGGATCGTACAGCGGATCCGAGCTCGCCCACTGGCATTTATCATTATAGCATTCTTCCGAACGTGCATGGTATACAAACACCGGATTGCCGTCCGCATCTACCGTAAAGGAGTTATGTCCCGGTCCATACTCACCCGGAACATCCTCGGAAGTCAGAAGCGGATAGGACAATTTGGTCCAGGAATCCGGATTCATCAGATCCGATGTCTCATCGGCGTAAAGCAGACCAATACAGTACTCCGGTCCGGTACCGGATGCGGAGAAGGTACAGAAAATTTTTCCATCATGCTTCAGGATCGAAGGTCCTTCATTTACCAGTTCGCTGTCACGCTCCCAACCGTATTCCGGTGTAGTCAGCAGGATCACATCGCTGATGCCTTCCCACGGCCGATCGGGATTGATCTCCTGCATATACAGGGAGGATGGAGAAAGCTCTGCCCAGATCACATAGTGATGCGTGATTCCCTCTGCATCTTCATCTGTAAAATACGTCATGTCCAGCGACATATGGGTAAATTTACTGCTGTCTTTGCTGGTTGCCGCATAAACCTCTGCGCTGCCGTCTGCCTTCTTCCAGTTTTCTGCCACATACGGGTCATCTCCCTGGCATACCAGAACATAAGGACGGATTGCCCAGATATTATCTGAATTGCCGGCCGCAAAGAACAGGTACCATTTTCCTGCAATCTTGTGCAGCTCCGGTGCCCACACATGTCTGGCCATGGTGCCGCTTGAAGGTGCCGTCCAGATGGTGATTTCCGTTGATTCATCGGAAAGTCCGCTGATGCTGTCTGCTTTGCGCAGTACAATACGGTCATAACCACTGTTTACATTGCCATAAGCCGGATAGGAAGCCGTAAAGTAATAACAGTTTTCCGTTTCATCATAGACGATCTGCGGATCCGCTCTTTGTTCCGTCAATGGATTATCGTAGGATTTCAGTGTACCGGTAACCGTATAGGTTCCAGCCTTGCTGAAATCCGGTGTATCCACATCCCAGGTTACATCCATGGCAGATGCAGAGCCGTCATCATAGGATACGCTGACTGATTTTGGAAGTGCACTCTTTATCTCTGCCGCCGTATTCACCGTCACAGACTGCGGTTCCTGGGTTTTGCTGTATGTCACACCTGCGAAATGGCTGACCAGCCTGTCGTATTCTGCTTTTGTCACACCGATCACGCTGCCTTTTTTTGCCCCCTCCGGAACCTGCACAAGAGACCATTCCGGTACGGTATAGGAAGCCTCCGCCTCTTCATTCAGGGTC
>SFEV01000010.1 GCA_004557975.1 Lachnospiraceae bacterium | reverse complement strand
ATGAAAAGAAAAATCATACTGGCATTGGGAAGTTTCAGAGTCAGGGAAAAAGACAATCGCGATATCGTGTTTGTAATGATGGATGAGATAATTAAATACTATCAGGATTATCAGATCCTGGAATTTGAAAAAGGAAAGTATCTTCTTATCTTTTCGGCTGATGATGACAGGCAGCAGGAAATTCCGGATATTGTGGAACAGGTTTCCATTAATATAAAACGTTTCTGTGATGTCGAGCTTTCTTTCGTGATATCCGATACGATCAGTGATTATCAGAAGATTGAACGGACGGTGCAGCAGTGTGACATAATTCTTCAGGAATACTATTTCTGTGGTAAGGAAGGATTTGTGGCCTTTTTTCAGGAAAAAAAGAGCGCAGATAGTCTTCGGCTGAGCAGGGAACAGGAGATGGAATTGATTGACGGGCTTTATTCAGATCGTGAGCCGGAGGAGATTATCGAAAAACTGTTTGCAGATATTAATGAGGAAGAGTATTCAAAAAATCAGCTGCAGCTGTTTGTGGTGGAAATTTACAATATGTTCTGTCACAGAATACAGGATCAGGAAGAAGGCGTTGAAGAGATTGCGAATGTCATGAGCACATCAGAGGAATTTCTGAAGCTGGATACGGCGAGGGCCGTAAAGAGTTATCTGACTGACCAGTATCGGAAAATGCAGAATCTGATCAGGCAGAAAAAAAGTACACATTACTGTGAGCTTGTGAGAAAGGCGGTACAGTATATCAATCAGAATTATAAGGATAAAATTTCTCTTTCTTCCATTGCCCGGGTACTTTCTGTGAGTGATTCCTATCTGAGCCGCTGCTTTAAAAAAGATACGGGAACAAACATTGTGTCATATATTAATAAGATACGTATGGAGCATGCGAGAAAGCTGATTGATGAAGGAAAAATGTCTCTGAACGAAATTGCATATGAAGTGGGTATACAAAATTATAATTATTTTTATATGTTGTTTAAGGAAATTTATGCAATATCACCATCGGATTATATCAAAAAGGGCAAAGAACAGAGAATAAATGGACAAAATAATTAGAAAAATGAGCTGAATTCTTAATGGATTATTCATTTTAAACAAAATATAATAATGTTATCTTAAAACGTGATGATACAAAAGGAGGTAACAAGATGAAAAAAGGAAAAGCAACCAGAGTTATGACCGGAATTCTGACAGCAGCTATGGTAACGGGATGCATGGGAGGCGCGATGCCTGTTGCGGCTGAAGGAGAAAAAACTGAGCTTACTTTCTGGACCTATGTGGAGCAGCACACAGAATTCATGCAGGATGCAGTAGTTACGTGGAATGAAAAGCATCCAGATGAGCAGATCGAGTTAAAATGTGAGACATATCCTGTAGAGGATATGCACAGCAAACTCCTCATTACATTGCAGTCCGGTGACGGTGCGCCGGATCTCGTGGATGTAAATGTGGCAAGATTCAGTGATTTCATGCAGGGCGATACGGAAGTGTTTGTGCCGCTGAATGATGTAATTGAACCGGAAAAGGAAAGCTTCCTCGAGCCGGTGCTTGATATTTACAAATATAATGGAAATTATTATGGCATTGAGTATCATGTAGGTGCTCCAATGATGTTTTACAATACAGAAATTCTTGACCAGGCAGGTGTGAAGGTGGAAGACATCGTGACATGGGATGATCTGCATGAAGCCGGCAAGAAGGTTCTGGAAGCAACAGGGAAGCCGATCATTACCTTTGAGGTTAATGACTCGTGGAGTTATTACATCATGTGCGGTGAGAAATATGGTGATTATTTTGATGAAAACGGAGAATGCATCATTGACAGTGAGGCAAATGCAGAAGTTCTGAATTTCATGCTCGAGATGCTGGAAGACGGAACTGCAGTTACAACACCGGGCGGCGGATTCCATACGGAGGAGTATTACGGATTTATGTCTCAGGGTGGAGCAGCTTCCATGCTTGAATGTATGTGGTATATGGGCAGATTTACTGATTATATGCCGGAACTTGCAGGAAAAGTTCAGCTGGCAGCTCCGCCTGTATGGGATGAAGAAAGTGTATTCCCGGTATTCGGTGGTACAGCAACAAGCGTAACAGTGCAGAGTGAGAATCAGGATCTTGCAAAACGGTTCCTGACAGAGGCAAAGGTCAGCGAAGAAGGCGCAGGAAAAATCTGGAATGTACTTGGATTTGATCCGCTCAGATGGGATATCTGGGAGACAGATGTGATGAAACAGTCCAACAAGTATACCGATTATTTTGGAAAAGATATCTTTGATGTAGTTCTTAATATGAAAGATAAGTTCCATCCGTCGAATATTACGGCTTCTCCGCAGTTCTCTCTGGCAAATACGCTGGTAGCAAGTGATATTCTGTTCCGCGTATTGAATGAAAAGAGTGCGACACCGGAGGAAGCACTGTCAGCTGCTGCAGCGGAAATCAAAAATGCACAGTAAGCAGATTGAGTGAGATCATGAATTGAAATAATCGGGCACCTGTGGCACGTGCAGATTTTTGTGGCACAGGTGCCCGATTGTTATAGAGAAGACGTTAAGATCTCTGTGCAGAGGATATTCACAGAGGAGGAGGTTTCATGAAGAAAAGAGGCATAATTACACAAAAAACAGCTCCGTATCTTTTCTGTGCACCGTTTGTACTGTCATTTTGTATTTTCCTGATTTATCCGATGATTAATATGATCTATCTGAGCTTCAGGAAAATGCAGGGGATAGGAAGCTATCGATATGTGGGAACTGCAAATTATAAAAGAATTCTTACTGACACACATATAGGTACGGCAATCTGGAACAGTATAGGATTTACTGTAGGAATTATCGTCGTAAATGTGGTTCTTGCATTATTGCTTGCGGTTGTCCTGAACAACAGGCTGACACCGCTTCGGAATGTATTCCGCTCAGCTATTTACATACCGGCACTTACATCTATTATAGTGGCAGGTATTTTTTTCCGTTTGTTTTTCGGGAGTAATGCGGATACACCGCTTAATACGGTTATGCGTTTTTTTGGAGCGGCTCCGAAAGAGTGGCTGTATGACACGAAGCTTACAGGTATTATAACACTGGTGATCACATCCACATGGAGATGGCTGGGAACCAATGTTCTTTATTTTCTGTCCGCATTACAGACAATACCGGAGGAACTGTATGATGCAGCGTATGTTGACGGGGCAAATGCGAGACAGCGTTTCTTCCATGTCACAATTCCGGGGATCAGGCCGATTCTGATTTTTGTTGTCACGATTCTGACATACGGCGGACTGAGGATGTTCGGAGAAAGCTATGTCCTGTGGCCGAACAATACGACGCCGGGGGATATCGGACTTACGATTGTCCTGTATATTTACCGGACGGCATTCGGACAGTTTGATATGGGATATGCGTCAGCAATGTCAGTGGTACTGTTTGTCTTTCTGATGATTCTGAATATTATATATATCCGGTTTTTCGGAATTGGTAAGAAGGAGGAAGCGTAATGATTAGTAAAAAGAGACGACGTATCTATCAGGTATCCGTTTTTATTCTGCTTGTGCTGATTGCAGTTGTCGCACTTACGCCTTTTCTTTATCTGATCGTAACATCAATGGTGACAGATATGAGCCAGGTATTTAAAAATGGTATTGCTCTGAAGATTAAACCGGATATGTTGGATATTAAAAACTATCTTCTGCTCTGGATAGAGGATGACGGTCTGTATTTTTCATGGTTTAAGAACAGTATATGCGTTACGGTTCTGTATACAGTAATCAGTATCGTGCTGTCATCCATGGTAGGATATGGTGTTGCTATGTATGAGTTCAGAGGAAAAAAGCTGATCGTAGTGCTGATCATGAGTACCATGATGATACCGATTGAAACTCTGATGATACCTCTTTATAACGAGGTAAGCAAAATGCATCTGCTGAATACTTATATGGGAGTTGTCCTTCCTTTTGCTGTATCTGCATTCACAATCTATTTCTTTATGCAGTATGCCAGGTCACTTTCACATGAATTTATGGATGCAGCACGTATTGACGGATGCGGGGAGATACGTACATTTATCAATATTATGGCTCCGCTGATGAAACCGGCATTTGCGTCCATGATTATTTTGCAGGCAACAAATGCATGGAATGATTTTCTGTGGCCTCTGATTGTCATGTCGCAGAATAAACGGTTTACACTGCCTGTAGGGCTTCAGACTTATCTCTCACCGTACGGCAATAATTATAATATGCTGTTTGCGGGAGCTGTACTGTCTGTTATTCCTGTTATGGTTCTGTTTTTTGCCAATCAGAAGCTGTTTATGGAGGGCATGATTGCCGGAGGTATCAAAGGATGAAAAGAGAGACATTATTTTACCGGTTAAGACCGGGACAGATCATAGAAAGACGCAGGGAATGTCCTGTTGTATATGTGCCGCTTGGAACACTGGAATGGCATGGGCTTCATAATCCTCTCGGTGCAGACGGATTGCAGGCCGAGGAGATTGCGAAGCGCTGTGCCGCCCATGGAGGAGTTGTTTTCCCGACGGTTTATTATGGAGAAAGCAGAGTGAATTCTTTGCTGGAAACGGATCCCGTATATCAGTCCGGAGTTGCCGGGCGTCTGGGTATTGATGAAGAACTTCTGAAAGAAGACCGTTTCCCATATTCAGGAATGGAACAGATTGAGCATTATCAGCATCATCTGACTCATATTATTGCGGAAGCCGCTTCTTATGGATTTGAACTGGTAGTATTTGTCATAGGACATTATCCGCTGATCGAGCACGCGAGAAGTGCAGTGATCTCCTATAATCAGTGGGCTTATGATAAAAAGTGGGACAGAATAGCAGCAATGGCAGTTGCCGATTTCCTTGTCCTGAGAGACCAGTATGAATCTCCGGGGGATCATGCGGGAGCCTGGGAAACATCTCATCTTCTGGCTTCAGATCCTGAAACGGTAGATTTGACTCTGGCTGCAGATGATCTTCAGTATGGTATAATGACAACCAGAAATCCGGTGAATTCTACTGCTGAATTTGGAAATGAAATATATGACGCAGCGGTGCGGAAGATTCTGGAACGTATTCAGAACTGGCGTGAAAATCCATCTCAGTATAAGGGACATGGGATACGGCTGGATTGAGGACAATCATCAGGACAAAACAGTAAACGAGAGCAGTGTGACAGAGACTTTTCGGCTGTCGGATATAAGCAGAATACGCGTCATTTGCGTAATAGAAAGGCTTGCAGGCTATATGCTTGCAGGCCTTTTATGCTTTTTACGCCTTCTTTTTACACTGTATGTCTTTTTGTCTTTTTAAATAAACAGAAAGTAATATATATTTGACAAAACGTCAACAATATGGTATGATGCTGTCAAGTAAAACAGACAGCGGATTTTGGTGATTCCGAATGTCCGCATAAATGAAGGGAGACAGGTAATATGGATGTGCATGCAACGGGGATTCTTTTTGGGATGCTGACAGGAATAGCAGTGGGAGCGCTGGTCAGCATCATTATTCTGAAGCTTACGAAAAAAGACGGAAAACTTAAATGCAGATATGACGAACGGCAAAATACTGCACGCGGGAAAGGTTTCAAATACGGATTTTATACCGCGCTTATCGGAAATCTGCTGTATGGTCTGCTGATCAGCGCTGTGCCGGAAGTGCCGATAGAGCCGGGTGCAGGTGTGATTCTGATCGGTCTCATATCAACCCTTGTTTACGTCTGCTACTGTATCTGGTGTGATTCTTACTTTTCTCTGAATGAGAACCGTACCAGAGTGCTGATTGCACTGGGAGTCATCAGTATATTTAACTTCTTTCTGGGAATACGCAGTTTACTGACAGGGGAAGCTTTTGCGGATGGGAAACTGAATTTTCGCTCCATGAATCTTTTCTGTGGGCTGATGATATTAATTGTCCTTATCATGATTGCGCTGAGAAAAAGTGTGAAAGGCAGAGAAGAGGAAATGGAGGACTGACGGCCTGATGAAGAATCTGAAACTGAAAGCGGCACGTGCGCTGCTTGATATGTCACAGAAAGAACTGGCGGATGCGGTTGGGGTTTCGCGCCAGACGATTAATGCCATTGAAAAAGGAGACTACAATCCGACGATTAAGTTGTGCAGGGCAATCTGCCGTGTGCTGAATAAGAGCCTTGATGAGCTGTTCTGGGAGGATGATGAAGATGAAAATGAGGAGAGTTTATGATCAGAGCGGAAAATTTGAGCAAACAGTTTGAGCGGAGTGTGCGGCAGGGCAGAAAGACGAAAAAGGAGTCGTTTCTGGCTGTGGATCACGTGTCGCTGTATGCAAAGCAGGGAGAGATTATCGGAATCCTGGGACCGAACGGTGCAGGAAAGACGACACTTCTGCGGATGCTTGGGATGCTGATGACACCTACAGAAGGAAGCATCTTGCTCACAGATGAGCAGGGTAGGGAGATAGAGGACAGAACGGCCAGAAAGGCCGCCATCGGTTATCTGTCGGGTAATACAAAGCTGTATCCGAGATTTTCCATTCGGGAATATCTGGAATTTCTCGGTGAGCTTTACGGATATGACAAAATACACATATCGAACCGTGTGGAGGAAATTGTCACACTGCTGGATATGAAAACATTTGCGGACAACAGGATTGAGAAATTATCGACGGGACAGATGCAGCGGGCATCCATCGCGCGGTGCCTGATGGCAGACCCGCAGCTCTATATACTGGATGAGCCGACACTTGGACTGGACATTCTCAGTGCAGATACAATTATTCACTTTATGAAGGGGCAGAAGGAGCGTGGAAAAACCGTTCTGTATTCCACACATTATCTGGAGGAGGCACAGTTCCTGTGTGATCGTGTCTATATGATCTGCAGCGGAAAGATTGTGGCGCACGGCACACCGGAAGCGCTGATGGAGCAGACAGGGACAGAAAATCTGCGGGACGCATTCCACAGAATTTATGACAGCGAAAATGGTGCATCAGGATCAGAAAAAGGGGGAGGGAAGGAATGAGACAGCTTCGTGTGTTAATCCAGAAAGAAATTCTCGACATTCTGAGAGATAAAAAGACGCTTGTTATGATGGTTGTCGTTCCTGTTCTTCTCTATCCACTTATTATAATCGGAATGTCTCTGATGATGACGATGTTTATGGGAGACTCGCAGGAGCATGTACACCTGGTCGGTATTTCCGATACGTATGCGGAATTTGCAGGGGAGCTGGAGCAGCTGTATGAGAAAAATAAGGATGATCTTGAGCGGAGACTGGAGTTTGTGACAGCTGATCCGGCCGATCAGGCTGTTCGCGATGAGGTGGAGGTGTGGCTCGATGTAACCCGGGACTCTCTGCTTCATGTGGCGATCGAATATGCTTCCACCGATCAGGATGCACGCTATGCGCAGGAGACAGTGGAGAATCTGATGGAACTGTACTGTGAAGAGCAGGTGGTGCGCAGCCTGGAGGCGGAGGGACTGCCGGAGAGTATTCTCCATCCGGTGACGTATGAGACAGAGGATCTTGCCTCTGTGTCGGAGAGCCTGGGCATGGATATCGGCGGAAGCATCGGCCTGATGCTGATTGTCACGATTTTGCTGGGAGCTATTTACCCTGCTATTGATGCTACGGCGGGAGAGAAGGAGCGCGGTACTCTGGAGACGCTTCTGACGCTTCCGGTGACAAACTTCCAGATGATTGGTGCGAAATATGTGTCGGTGGCACTGTTCTCCTGCGTGACGGCTGTCATATCCCTTCTGTCTCTGGGAGGGTCCGTACTGTTTCTGATTTACGGAATTGCCGGTGCCGGCATGGAAGAGACACAGTTTCTCAGCTTTTCAGGTATTCTGACGATGCTTCCGGTACTGATGGTGACAATGATTACGACGGCACTGATGATTTCGGCACTGTGCATGTGCTTCTGTGTGTTTGCAAAGAGCTTTAAAGAAGCGAATAATTATGTGACACCGCTTATGCTTGTGATTATGTTTGCATCCATGGCTGCCATGATACCGTCAGTGACACTTGATTACCGTACGGCGTTGATTCCGGTTGTCAACGTTTCACTGATGGTAAAGCAGATTATCTCACAGCAGTTTGATCTGAGGCTTGCCGGGCTGACGAATGTGGTGAACGTGGGCTGCAGTCTTCTGGTGATATGGGTGCTTGCGAAGATTTATAACAGTGAAGATATCCTGTTTACCGACGGCTTTTGCAGCTTTCGCCTGTTCCGGGCGCGCCGGGAGCTGCAGTTCGGAACTGTCCCGGCATCCGGTGACCTTGTAATTACTGTGACTGTACTGTTTTTGCTGATTCTCTATATCGGAAGCGCTGCTACTGTGCGCCTCGGTTTCGCGGGAACGGCAGTGAATCAGCTTCTGATACTGGCTGTTCCGCTGTTTGCTGTATGGTACATGAAAGCTGACTGGAAAAAACTGTTTTCCCTGAAAATACCGGAGTGGAAAAAAGTTCCCGGAGCGGTCCTGGTATGGGTGGGAGCTTGGTGCGGCGGCATGGGGCTGAGCTTTCTTCTCTCCCCACTGATGTCTGAGAGCATGCAGAATCTGGAACTTGCATTTGAACCGGTGGCGGAGGAGCCGCTGTGGTTCCTGGTTCTTGTGATTGCAGTAATGCCTGCAATCGGAGAGGAGATCATGTTCCGCGGATACCTGTTCGGCAGCCTCCGGGAGAGGACAAAGGTGAGGTGGGCGGTTGTGATCTCGGCGCTCGTATTCGGTGCGTTCCATATGAGTCTGATCAAACTGCTTCCCACATTCCTGCTGGGAGCTGCCTTTGCATCGTCGGTCGCATCGACCGGAAGCCTGTGGGTAACCATGATACTTCATTTCCTCAACAACCTGCTTTCTCTGATTGCCATGAAGTTTCCGGAGCAAACCGGCAGATACCTGCCGTTCCTTGTGGAGGAGAAGGCGTCTGTGGCAGTGACTGCTGCATTACTGACGGCAGGAGTACTGTGTGCAGGATGCGGGATTGCCATATTTCGCACGAAGAAAAGTGTAAGACAGGATATACGGATCTCCTGATAAAGACGAGTCCCCCGCCTGATGCCTGGTGCATTTGAAGCGGGGGACCTGTATGTTTGGCTTTAAAGTTATTTCAATGAATTACTCAGCTTTTTTACTTTCTTTATATTCAATCTGCGCCAGTACGAAATCGTGAATCAGCAGGTAATCCTCCTCTGTGTAGTGGATTCCGTCGATTGGAACAGTCTGGTTGATCATAAGCTGTGTAAAGCTGTCAATATACGTATCCGGAAATGCCTCCTTCAGATGAGCATTAAAATCGGATATTTCTTCATTGGTGATGTTGTCACACAACGTCGGTTCAATCGGGTTCACGGACAGAAAATAGAAATCGGTATCCGGATGCTGGGAGACGAGTGACTGATACAGATCGAGGTACAGTGTCATGTTATCGTAGTCGTTGACACCGAAATTGAGAATCACAGGTGCCTCCGGGTACTGCTTCAGCGCTTTTTCCAGTTCAGGAAGCCCTTTTTCTGAGAACCATTCGTAGCCTTCTCCGGCAGCTCCGATATATACGTCAGCTCCGGGATCCTCCAGTGCATCTCGCATGCCAAGTGTTCTGGAATCTCCGACCCAGATCATGGGATCTGATGCAGCCGCTTCCGTCTGAGGCGGTTCCGTCTGTGTCTGGGCCTGTGTCTGGGACTGGAACAGTGCTTCCATCGCAGCATCAGCTTCCGATTCGGCCCTGTCGGCAGTGGAAAAAAATGTTTCCTCACTAAATTGAAGTGTCAGGTATACGGCAAGGATGCCGAGTGCAATAATAGATATAACGGCAAGTGCGATGCCAATCACAGTTCCTTTTTTCATAAGCTGAATCCTTTCATATATCTATGGGCCTGATCCTTCAGGCGTGAAGACAGGGTACGTGAAAAGTATAACATACTTGACCGAAATGTCAAATCCTATCACAGGCGCAGATTTACCTTAAAATTATTTTGAAAATTAGTATTGACAAAAGAAAGTGCTGGTATTATATTATCAACGTAAGGTGTTAGCACTCGAGCTAAAAGAGTGCTAACAACATACAGAAAGGAGGAGTTCAGATGCAGCTTGATGATAGAAAATGGACGATACTGAAAGCTATCATCAAAACATACCTGGAAACGGGTGAACCGGTTGGCTCCAGAACGATTTCCAAATATGCCGATTTGAATCTGAGTTCCGCCACGATTCGAAATGAGATGTCTGATCTGGAAGAAATGGGATACATCCTTCAGCCTCATACATCCGCAGGCCGTATTCCATCTGATGCAGGCTACCGTTTATATGTGGACCGCATGATGGAGGAGAAGGACCGGGAGGTTACGGAGATGAAGGAGCTTGTGCTCCAGAGACAGGATAAGATGGAACTTCTGTTAAAGCAGATGGCCCGCGTGCTCGCAGCGAATACAAATTATGCAGCGATGATCTCCGGTCCCCAGTACCATCGGACAAAGCTGAAATTCATCCAGCTTTCCCTGGTCAGTGAATCACAGATTCTTGCAGTGATTGTAACGGAGACAAATGTGGTAAAGAACAAGATCCTGCAGATTGAGCACGGACTTGACCAGCAGACCGTTCTGGAAATGAATATTCTTTTGAACAGCGCACTGAACGGGCTGACGATTGAGGAGATTAATCTCGCAACGATCAAAAGGCTGAAGGAGCAGGCCGGCATTCACAGTGAAGTCGTAAATCGTGTTCTGGATGCTGTTGCCGAGTCAATCCAGTCAGACAATGAGGTTGAGATTTATACCAGCGGCGCAACCAATATTTTCAAATATCCGGAGCTGAGCAGCAGTGAGAAAGCCAGCGAGCTGATCAGCGCATTTGAGGAAAAACAGGGACTGGTCGATATGATCGGTACCGCCGGGAGCCAGGAGACAGGAATTCAGGTGTACATCGGCCAGGAAGCACCGCTTCAGTCGATGCAGGACTGCAGTCTTGTGACAGCAACCTATGATTTCGGTGACGGAATGATGGGGCGGATCGGAGTAATCGGTCCGAAACGTATGGATTATGACAGAGTAATCAGTACCCTGAAGACACTGATGGCACAGCTGGATCAGATATTTAAGAAAGAATAGAAAGGTGGAAAAGCCAGTGGAGGAGATCAGAAACGAAGAAGTTCAGGATGAACAGGTAGAAGATTCACAGACATCCGAACAGACGGCAGAAGCACCTGACACGGCGCAGACAGATACAGCAGAGACTGCGCAGGAGCAGGAAGCTGCAGAAGCATCAGACGAAGCGGAAGCAGAGGATGAAGAGGAGCCGAAGCGCAAGGGCCTGTTCGGAAAGAAAAAGAAAGATAAAAAGGATCAGCAGATTGAAGAACTGACAGATCGCGTACAGCGCCAGATGGCAGAGTTCGACAATTTCCGCAAGCGTTCCGAGAAGGAAAAGGCAGGAATGTATGAGGTCGGCGCAAAGAGTGTAATCGAAAAAATACTTCCCACGATCGACAATTTCGAACGCGGACTCGCGGTGCTTTCCGAGGAGCAGAAGGCAGATCCGTTCGCACAGGGAATGGAGAAGGTTTACCGTCAGATGCTCACGACACTTGAGGGCATTGGTGTAAAACCCATTGAGGCAGTGGGAAAGGAATTCGATCCGAACTTCCACAATGCGGTGATGCATGTGGATGACGAGGAAGCAGGAGAGAACATCGTTGTGGAAGAATTCCAGAAGGGCTACATGTACAGAGAAAGTGTGGTCAGACACAGCATGGTTAAGGTAGCTAATTAATTATCATCACGGTAGTTAGTTCATTCTATAGATTAGAAAATCAAGGAGGATTTTTGTTATGGGAAAAATTATTGGTATCGACTTGGGAACAACGAACAGCTGCGTAGCAGTTATGGAAGGTGGAAAACCGGTAGTTATTACAAATACGGAGGGTTCCAGAACAACACCGTCCGTAGTGGCATTCACAAAGACAGGTGAGCGTCTGATCGGTGAGCCGGCAAAGCGTCAGGCAGTTACAAACGCAGACCGCACAATCTCTTCCATCAAGAGACATATGGGAAGCGATTACAGAGTAGAGATCGACGCAAAGAAATATTCACCGCAGGAGATTTCAGCAATGATTCTTCAGAAGCTCAAGGGAGACGCTGAAAATTATCTGGGTGAGAAGGTTACAGAGGCAGTTATCACAGTTCCGGCATATTTCAATGACGCTCAGCGTCAGGCTACAAAGGATGCCGGCAAGATTGCAGGTCTCGATGTAAAGCGTATCATCAATGAGCCGACGGCAGCAGCTCTTGCTTACGGTCTTGACAATGAGAAAGAGCAGAAGATCATGGTATACGACCTGGGCGGCGGTACATTTGATGTTTCCATCATTGAGATCGGCGAGGGTGTCATCGAAGTTCTTGCCACAAACGGCGACAACAGACTGGGCGGAGATGATTTCGACCAGAAGATCACAGACTATATGATCGCAGACTTCAAGTCCAAAGAGGGCATTGACCTTTCAGGCGACAAGATGGCTCTGCAGAGACTGAGAGAGGCAGCAGAGAAGGCAAAGAAGGAGCTGTCATCCTCCACGACAACAAACATCAACCTGCCGTTCATCACAGCCAACGAGACAGGTCCGAAGCACTTTGAGATGGATCTGACGAGAGCAAAATTTGATGAGCTGACACATGAGCTGGTTGACAGAACAGTTATTCCGGTACAGAATGCGCTGAGAGACGCAGGACTGACAGCCAGTGAACTTTCCAAGGTTCTTCTGGTAGGTGGTTCCACACGTATCCCGGCTGTACAGGATAAGGTAAAACAGCTGACAGGTCATGAACCGAACAAGAGCCTGAACCCGGATGAGTGTGTTGCACTGGGTGCTTCTATCCAGGGCGGCAAGCTTGCAGGTGATGCAGGTGCAGGTGATATCCTTCTTCTGGATGTTACTCCGCTTTCCCTGTCCATCGAGACACTGGGCGGCGTAGCTACAAAACTGATCGAGAGAAATACGACAATTCCGACAAAGAAGAGCCAGGTATTCTCCACTGCAGCAGATAACCAGACAGCAGTTGACATCCACGTAGTACAGGGTGAGAGACAGTTCGCGAAGGACAACAAGTCCCTCGGACAGTTCCGTCTGGATGGTATCCCGCCAGCAAGAAGAGGTGTACCGCAGATCGAGGTTACATTCGATATCGATGCAAACGGTATTGTTAATGTATCTGCAAAGGATCTTGGTACAGGTAAAGAGCAGCATATTACAATTACCTCCGGCTCCAACATGTCCGATGACGAGATCGACAAGGCAGTAAGAGAAGCTGCTGAGTACGAAGCTCAGGATAAGAAGAAGAAAGAGGCAATTGATACGAGAAATGATGCAGACGCAATGGTATTCCAGACCGAGAAGGCTATGGAAGAGGTTGGCGACAAGATTGATGCGGCAGACAAGGCTGCAGTAGAGGCTGACCTGAATGCACTGAAGGAGCTGGTTGCAAAGACAAATCCGGAAGAGATGACGGATGCACAGCTTGCAGACCTGAAGGCAGGCAAGGAA
Source organism: Lachnospiraceae bacterium (assembly GCA_004557975.1). Classification (GTDB taxonomy): domain Bacteria; phylum Bacillota; class Clostridia; order Lachnospirales; family Lachnospiraceae; genus Choladousia. The sequence goes on along the minus strand of SFEV01000010.1, from coordinate 43,968 downwards.
AAACTGATGGCAAGTGCTCAGAAGCTGTTTGCAAAGGTTTATGAGCAGGCACAGGGTGCAGCAGGTGCGCAGCAGGCAGGACCTGGCCCGGATATGGGCGGTGCATCAGCAGGAAGCGCTCCGCAGGATGACGATGTAGTCGATGGAGACTACAGAGAGGTCTGATTCCGATAACAATTGAGGAAAGGTAAAAAGTTAACGATACCCCTGAGAGAGGAATCTTTCAGGGGCATCGTCGGTACAGCGTAACAGAGGGAGCAGTGACCTTTACGTATGCTGTGTCAGGTAAGGTGGAATATATGGCAGAGAGTAAAAGGGATTATTATGAGGTCCTCGGCGTAGACAGAAATGCGGACGAGGCGGCACTGAAAAAGGCATACAGGGTTCTTGCAAAAAAATACCATCCGGATATGAATCCGGGAGATGCCGAGGCGGAGAAGAAATTCAAGGAGGCTTCCGAAGCGTATGCGGTTCTGAGCGATCCTGAAAAGAGAAAGCAGTATGATCAGTTCGGTCATGCTGCCTTCGAGCAGGGCGGCCCGGGGGCAGGTGGCTTCGGAGGCTTTGACGGATTTAATTTCAGCGGTGACATGGGCGACATTTTTGGAGATATTTTCGGCGATTTGTTTGGAGGCGGCGGAAGGCGGCGCGGAGGTTCACAGGGACCGATGCAGGGTGCAAATCTGAGAACAAGCGTCCGCATCACTTTCGAGGAAGCCATTTCCGGCTGTGAGAAGGAGATTGAGCTGAGCCTGAAAGACGAATGTACCAAGTGCCATGGCACCGGTGCGAAGCCGGGGACAACGCCGGAGACATGCTCAAAATGCGGCGGCAGAGGTCAGGTTGTGTTTACACAGCAGTCTCTGTTTGGAACTGTTCAGAATGTACAGACGTGTCCGGAGTGTCACGGTACCGGCAAAATCATCAGAGAAAAATGCCCGGACTGCTACGGAACCGGTTATACGTCCAGCAAAAAGAAGATCAAGGTCACGATTCCTGCAGGTATCGACAACGGGCAGAGCATCCGTATCAGGGAAAAGGGTGAGCCGGGTACGAACGGAGGACCGAGAGGCGATCTTCTTGTGGAGGTGGTAGTTGGAAGACATCCGATTTTCCAGCGCCAGGACATGAATATCTATTCGACCGTTCCGATGACGTACGCACAGGCTGCTCTCGGTGGTGATATCCGCATCAGCACTGTGGACGGCGATATTCTGTACACCATAAAACCGGGTACGCAGACTGACACGAAGGTGCGTTTCAAGGGTAAGGGTGTTCCGTCTCTGCGCAACAAGAACGTGCGCGGCGACCATTACGTCACACTGGTTATTGAGGTGCCGACAAAGCTGAACGATGCGGCAAAGGAAGCGCTGCGCGAGTTTGACCGCGAGACAGGCAACAGCCTCGGAGCTTCCCAGGAATCCGGCGATAAAAAGCAGGATAAACCAAAGAAAAAGGGATTCATGGATAAACTGAAAGAGACCTTTGAGGGCGAAAATACTTGAAAAATCTGATGAATCGTGTATACTATAGTTATATTTTCAGTTGACAGTAAAAGGAGAGATATACACATGAGTCAGGCAAAGGTTGATCGTTATAAAGAAGAAAAGCGGAACCGTGAGAAAATCATCAAAAAGCAGAAAAGAGAATGGATGCTGACGAAGCTTGGTCTTTCTGCAGTGGCAGTGGTTCTTATTGGATGGGCAGGCATTTCCGTTTATCAGGGATTCACAGCGCAGGATACGACGACTGCGGAGCTTCCGTCCTATACAGTGGATACAGCACCTCTCGATGAGTATCTGGAAAATATGAGTCTTGAGTTAGAATAGTTACATTAAAAGAGTTATATTAAAGCAGTTACAAAAGCATGCCGGAAGCATTTTCACAGAAGAAGATGCTTCCGGCACTTTTTATGAATCCGGCCGGCTGTTCTGATCCATATACGCTCAGGATCTGCGCAGCTGCTTCATGATTGCACAGATTTTATCGATCCGTTCTACTTCCTGCGGCGATTTGCCCAGTTTCATCACATTGATAATGGCGTCTGCCTCTGAGGAGTTAAAGGACATATTCCCGGATTTTGACTGGGATGTCGCTGCCATCAGAAAAGGCAGAAGCTCACTCTGGTTTTTCCCTTTAGCCTGTTCCGCAAGTGCACTCAGCATCTGAAGCTTGGCCGGGTCAATTCCGCCAAGGGAAGGATTGTTCATCCATGATTCATCGCTCATACTAATCTCCATTCTGCCGCCTTTGATTCTGCGGCACAAAAATTCCTGGTTTAAGATATTCAGCTTCCATCATCCTGTGCAAACATTGTGTACAGTTCCATGGCACCTGCAATCTGAATCCACTGATCCAGCATCTCCTGCTCGCTGCCTTCGCAGTAATTCCGCATCTCGGAGAGCATATCGATCAGGCCCGGCGGAGACTCTGATGCTTCGCAGGCACTGATACAGCAGCTGTTCTGGCTGTAGAAATGAAGAATATTCTGCAGCTCCATCACTTTGATCAAAACAGAAAGAAGCTTCTGTTCTTTTCTCTGGAAATACGGAACTGCTGCTTTTACGAGCTGCAGATGGTTTTTGGTGGCAATCTGGTCGATAGGGGTCAGCATAAAGGCTCCGGAGAATTTTTCTTACTTAATATATGCACGGTCCGTGTAAAGTTATGCGGAGAACACAAAGGTGGCAGCCGGATACTTTCTGCATACGAATAGTTTATAGAAGCTGTGAACGGAGGATTTGGTATGAGAATCAGAACAGTGATAGACGGAAATGCATTTTATGAGATAGATGAGGACTGCCTGGAGGAGAGAAGGCGGAAGCAGGAGAGGGAAAAGAACAGAGAAAGTACGGAATCAGGAACGGGACAGAGCCGGATGGCCGGCCGAAAGGAAAAAAATCTGAGAAAACAGCAGGGGAAAGAACAGAGATGATGTGGTACGCAACATCGTCAGGGGGCGGAACCAGCTTCGGTTCCGCCCCCCTGACGATGTCAGAAAATGCCACTTAGCATCCACATCCACAACCGTTGTCTCTGAGACTGCATCCATTACCGCCTCCGTTTCCGCAGAAGAGCAGAAGGAGGATGATAATCCAACAGCAGTTGTCACCGCATCCGTTGTCTCTGAAACCACATCCGTTTCCGTTGCCGCAGCAGCAGAGCAGGAGAATAATCCAGATCCAGGAAAAATTATTTGTACCTTCACAACCACATCCACAGTTTGTTGCTGCTAAATCACTCATTTTGTTTCCTCCAAAATTTCATTTACAGTGTATCATATGCAAAGCGGCTGTAAGTGTTACGGAATTTCAGTGATCAGGATCTGAGGAATGATTCAAAGGTTCCGTACACATTCATGGTTCCGTATCCCCATTCGCGGTTCGGATAAAGGATAGAGCTGCTCCGTTTTGTGCCGCGCAGGAACAGAGATTTGATTTCATTCGCAGTAAAGTAGCGTGGAACCTCCTGGCGTATTCCGCTCTCTGCAAAGAGGGCAGTGGCACCGGCGGTCAGGGCAGAGGCGGCACAGGAGCCAGTCATGGAGGTGTACCTGCCTCCGGGAGACGGTGCTGTCACATCGACTCCGGGAGAGGCGAAATCCGGTTTGATCAGACCGTTTCGTGTAAAGCCGCGGCCTGAATTGATAAAAAGGCTGTTGTCAAAGGCATTATATGTGCTGGCAGTGATGACGGAGGCAGCGCAGGATGGAATCACCAGCGTCGTGTCGGAATTCGGGGCATAAAAACGGATCAGAGGATCCACCAGTCCCGTGATGGGAAGCCACATGTGAAAGACACCGTTGGTGAAATTTTTATTGACGACCCGTATCCGCCAGACGCCGGGTGTCGGTCTGGAAAAACGAAGCAGTGCGAGCTGGGAGCCGCTCAGCATTTCTATCACGGAGTAGGTCAGAAATACACGGCTGTTTTCCAGAAGAAAATTGAACTCAAGGCTCGTTTCGACGCGGGGCTGGATCGGCTGAATCGTCTCACCGAGAGGGGAGGTGATGCCGAGGCTGTACAGCTCCGGCGCATCAGCCCAGAATTCAAGGGTGAAGCCGCGTGTCTCCTGATCCACAAGTATCTCTACTTCTTCCGAAGATTCCACACTGCCAAGGCGCCCGTGAAAATGATGGCCCATGCCGACTTCATTTCCGGTTCCCGTTACCGCATAGACGCCTGTGTTGAACTGGGCAGAGGTCAGAACATCCTCGAAGGGTGTATTTCCTGTGTGGGCGCCCTGGTTTGTACCAAGTGAAATACAGATCACAAGAGGCATCCGCAGCATGCGGGACACTCCAAGCATATACCGGATACCCAGCATAAGGTCTGTTTCCTGAAATGCGACAGCGTCCCCCGGAATCAGAAAATAATCGCGCAGATACTGCTTTGCAGCCTTCAGGCGGACAAAGAGAATGTTGCTGTCGAATGCGGCACCCGAAAAACCGGCGGTCGGATCCGGACTTCCGCAGGCAATTCCGGCGACGGCTGTCCCGTGTCCAAGGGGATCCTGCTGTCTGACTACGGAGAAAGGATCGGCGGAGAACAGTGCCCTGTTGATATCTTCCACGGTATATTCAGTGCCGTACGTCAGCTGGTCGGGAGGTGTGCCGCTTTGGTCACTCTGATCCCAGATGCGCAGAATCCGCGTTGTCCCGTCGGGATTGCGAAACGCGGGATGCGTGTAGTCAATGCCGGAATCGAGAAAACCGATGAGAACACCTTTTCCGGTCAGGTTTAGGTAGGGCTGCACCTGCGCTGCGGTAATACCGGATGCTTCCAGGCTTACTGTATCAATAAAGGTATAGAGCTTCGGGATGCTGGAATACCCGATTTCTTCCATTGTTGCCAGATGGTCTGACAGCGGTGCATGCAGAATGCTGTACTGTTCGTTTATAATCTGTGGAAAATAAGGCTCCAGTTCCCGCTGCAGCTCTTCCGGTATGGTCTGATAACGGAAAATAATATCAGAATATTCTTCAGAAAGAATCGGTGGAAGCTCTGACGTCTGACAGGCAGACAGAGAAGTTTGTATCATTGATTTTCAGCAGCTTTCTTTACATTTTTTTATTCTATGAAACCGAAAAAGTTCTTGACACTTTCACACAGTTTGAGTATGCTGACCCCAAAAGACAGGTGTGTGACAGGAGGAAAAATGGGAACAATCATTGTATTGCTTGTGGTGGCAGGTGCTGTGGCCCTTTCTGTGCGCAGCATGGTAAAAAGAAAAAAATCAGGGAAATCCCTGCAGTGCGGATGCGGCTGTGGCTGCGAAAGCTGCAGGAAGGACTGCCGCTGAAGATATATCGCGGATCTTGCAGTTCACTGCTTTTCTGAGCATGGAAGCTTGACTTTGCTCTTCGAATAAGGTAAGCTTTACCTTGATAATAGGGACAAAAATTTCAGAATGGCAGGAGAACTGTCATTTCGTGTGCGGAGGAAAAAATGCGCTGGAATAAATTTACACTGAAAACAAAAGCCGAGGTCGAGGATATTGTGATCTCTTCTCTGGCAGATGCCGGTGTGGAAGGGGTGGAAATAGAGGACAAGGTTCCGCTCTCAGAGTCGGACAAGCAGCAGATGTTTGTGGATATCCTGCCGGACGGACCGGCAGATGACGGGATTGCGTATCTGAGTTTTTATCTGGAAGAGGATGCAGATAAGGAGGCAATTCTCGCCAGAGTGAAAGAAGAGCTGGAGGAGCTCCGGATGTTTCTGGATATCGGAGAGTGCACGATCACAGAGAGCCAGACGGAGGACAAGGACTGGATCAACAACTGGAAAGAGTATTTCCATCAGTTTTATGTGGATGATATTCTGATTATTCCCTCATGGGAAGCGGTAAAGCCGGAGGATGAGGAGAAGATGATTATCCATATTGATCCGGGCACAGCTTTCGGAACGGGGATGCACGAGACGACACAGCTTTGTATGCGTCAGCTGAAAAAATACGTGACGCCGCAGACGGAGATGCTGGATGTGGGAACCGGAAGCGGAATCCTGTCTATCGTGGCGCTGAAGCTTGGTGCAAAGCATGCAGTGGGGACCGACCTTGATCCGTGTGCCATTACGGCGACCAGGGAGAATCTGGAGGTTAACAGCATTCCTGAGGGTGCCATGGAAGTCATGATCGGAAATATCATTGATGATAAAGCGGTGCAGGATGCAGTCGGATACGGTAAGTACGACATTGTGGCGGCAAATATTCTGGCAGATGTGCTGGTGCCTCTGACACCGGTCATCGTGAATCAGCTGAAAAGCGGCGGTATCTATATTACTTCCGGAATTATTGATGAGAAGGAAGAGACTGTTGTGGAGGCCGTGAAAGCGGCAGGTCTGGAAGTGGTGGAGGTTACACACCAGAATGACTGGGTATCCGTGACGGCGCGTAAGAATTAAAGAGTGAGGAAATATAATGTATCATTTTTTTGTGGCGCAGGAGCAGATCGGGGACCGGGAAATACAGATTGTTGGAAGTGATGTGAACCATATCCGCAATGTGCTGCGCATGATGCCGGGAGAACAGATCAGTGTCAGCAGCCGGGAAGATGGACGGGAATACTGCTGCGAGATTGTACAGCTTGAGGAGAAAAGTGTGACAGCCCGGATTCTGCAGTCACAGGAGCCGGATACGGAGCTGCCCTGCAGGATTTATCTGTTTCAGGGACTGCCCAAGGGAGACAAGATGGAACTGATTATCCAGAAAGCCGTGGAGCTTGGTGCGTATGAGATTGTTCCGGTCTCAACGAAGCGGACGATTGTCAGACTCGACCAGAAAAAAGAGGAGGCAAAACGGAGGCGGTGGAATGCCATATCCGAGAGTGCCGCAAAACAGTCGAAGCGGACCATTGTGCCGGAGGTAAAGCCGGTGATGACGTTTGATGCGGCGGTGCAGTACGTCTCCTCCTTTGAAAGAAAATATATTCCCTATGAGCTGGCGCATGGCATGGATGAGACGCGCAGACAGTTTTCCGGGATTTGTCCGGGGGACTCGATCGCCGTGTTTATCGGTCCGGAGGGCGGCTTTGAGGAGTCGGAAATTGCGCTTGCACAGGAGAACGGAATTGAGCCGATTACGCTCGGAAAGAGGATTCTGCGCACGGAGACGGCAGGTATGGCTGTGCTGTCCGTGCTGATGTATCAGATGGAGGGGAGATCATAATCTGCCCAGTTTAAAATAATTACTGTAAAGGAGAATGAGCTATGACAGTGTATCATATTGTAATGTGGAATTTTAAGGATGAAATTGAGGAAGCGAGAAAGCCGGAGCTGAAGGCGGCAATGGCAGAGAATCTCGGAAGCCTGGTGGGTAAGGTGCCGGGACTTCTGAGTGTACAGTTTGTGTCGGAGCCGATTCCGTCCAGCACTCATGACATGGCGCTTGTGACGACGTTTGAAAAGGCGGAGGATATCGCATTGTACGCAAAGCATCCGGCACACGTTGCCGTTGCTGACACGTATGTCCGTCCTTTCGTATGCAGCAGAGCTTCTCTTGACTATGTGCAGGAGTGAGCATAAGGATGAAAGATGTTCACAGTAACACATTAACTGCGTAACTGGAGGAAAAATGGAAGCGTATCTTGACAATTCAGCCACGACGCGCTGCACGGAAGCAGTGCGCGACGTGGTGATACATACAATGATGGATGATTTCGGCAATCCTTCGTCGAAGCACATGAAGGGTGTGGAGGCGGAGCGTTATCTCAGGGATGCAAGGGAGACCATTGCAAAGACGCTGAAGGTAAAGGAAAAAGAAATTTATTTTACTTCCGGTGCCACGGAATCCAACAACTGGGCTATCATAGGCGCTGCGATGGCCAACCGCAGGGCAGGCATGCATCTGATCACGACGGCAGTGGAGCATGCGGCTGTGCTGATGCCTATGCACTATCTTGAGGAACAGGGGTTTCGTGTGACGTATCTGCCTGTGGATCAGAAAGGCCATATCAGCCTTACGGACCTGGAGCAGGCGATCTGTGACGATACCATCCTTGTTTCCATCATGTATGTCAACAATGAAATTGGCGCCATCGAGCCGGTTGCAGAGGCCGGGAAGCTGATAAAAAGTAAAAATCCGGGAATCCTGTTTCATGTGGATGCAGTGCAGGCCTACGGGAAAATGACAGTTCATCCAAAGAAACTGGGCATTGACCTGCTCTCTGTCAGCGCCCACAAAATCCATGGCCCGAAAGGAATCGGATTTCTGTATATCAATGAGAAATCCAGGATTCATCCGCTGATTCTCGGCGGCGGTCAGCAGAAGGGTATGCGTTCCGGCACGGACAATGTGCCGGGCGCCTGCGGTCTTGCAATGGCAGCAAAAGAGGCGTATGAACATCTCGGGGAGAGCACGGAGCACCTGCTTGCGCTGAAAAAACGCATGATGGACGGTCTGGAAGCACTGAACCGTTCTCTGATGGGACAGCCCCGCATTGTGATTCATTCAGAACCGGGGGAGCGCAGTGCACCGCATATCGTGAGCGCAGCATTTCCGGGAGTGCGCAGTGAGGTGCTTCTGCACGCTCTGGAGGATAAGGGGATCTACGTATCGGCCGGGTCTGCATGCTCTTCCAATAAAAAGCTTCCGGTCAGTACCGTATTAAAGGAGCTTCATTTAAAGCCGGAGCTTCTGGAGTCTACACTGCGCTTCAGCTTCTGCCGGTATACGACGGAGGCGGAGATTGATTACTGCCTGTCCGCATTGGCTGAGCTTCTTCCGGTACTGAGCCGCTATGCGCGCCATTGACCGCAATAATTACAGAAAAGGAAACAGCAGATATGTTTAAAACTTTATTAATCAAGTACGGAGAGATCGGCATCAAGGGAAAAAACCGCCATCTCTTCGAGGATGCGCTGGTGCGCCAGATTTGTCATGCGCTGAAAAAAGTGGATGGAGAATTCAGTGTTTACAAGGAGCAGGGCCGCATTTATGTGGACTGTGACGATGATTATGATTTCGATGAGACGGTGGAAGCGCTGAAATGTGTATTCGGCATTGTGGGCATCTGTCCCGTCATGAAGGTGGAGGACCGCGGTCTGGAAACTCTGGGACAGGATGTGATTCATTTCCTGGAAAATGTATACGAGGAACACAATCAGACCTTCAAGGTGTTTACACGCCGCGCGCGCAAGTCGTATCCCATGGAGTCCAACGATGTCAACTGTGAGTTGGGTGGTATGATTCTCAACGCATTCCCCGGGATGCGCGTGGATGTCCACAACCCGGAGATCATGCTTCACGTGGAGATCCGCGAAAAAATATATATTTATTCCAGAATTATTCCGGGACCGGGCGGTATGCCGGTGGGTACAAACGGAAAAGCGATGCTGCTGCTCTCCGGCGGGATTGACAGCCCGGTGGCGGGCTATATGATCTGCAAGCGCGGCGTGAAGCTGGATGCAACGTACTTCCACGCTCCGCCCTACACCAGCGAGCGCGCAAAGCAGAAGGTGGTTGATCTGGCAAGACAGGTGGCCAGGTATTCCGGCCCCATCAATCTGCATGTTGTCAATTTTACAGATATTCAGCTGTACATTTATGAAAAATGTCCTCATGATGAGCTGACGATTATCATGCGCCGTTATATGATGAAGATTGCAGAGCATTTTGCAAAAGAAACGGGAGCTCTTGCGCTGATTACGGGTGAGAGCATCGGACAGGTGGCGAGCCAGACAATGCAGAGCCTTGCCGCCACAAATGAAGTGTGCACGATCCCTGTTTTCCGTCCGCTGATCGGAAATGACAAACAGGAGATTGTGGACATTGCAGAAAAAATAGGCACGTATGAGACATCTATCCTGCCATTTGAGGACTGCTGTACGATTTTTGTCGCAAAGCATCCGGTTACAAAGCCGAATCTGAACGTGATCAGGCGTTCGGAATTAAAGCTGCAGGAAAAGATTGACGAGCTGGTAAAAACAGCCATAGATACGACGGAAGTTATCCGGATAGAGTAAGCATTGAAAAAGAAAACGGCTGCGGCAAACCATGACATCGTTTGCTGCAGCCATTATGAACAGAATTTCATAAAGAAATCCCTGAAATCAGATGATGTATGCGGACAGTACACTCAGGATCTCATCGATGTTGTCCTCTGCATGGATATTCAGATCAATCGGCTTGGAGAGATCAAGACTGAAGATACCCATGATAGATTTTGCATCGATTACGTATCTTCCGGAAACAAGATCAAAGTCATTGTTGAACTTAGTGATATCATTTACGAAAGATTTTACCTTATCAATTGAATTTAAAGAAATCTGAACTGTTTTCATAGATTAAAATCCTCCCGTTTCGTTTTGTTTTATCAACACTTTAATCTTAACGGCTGAGGGTTTAAAAGTCAAGGGAAAGTCAGACGGAAAACAGACGAAGAAAATTGATTTTATTCGTTATTATGCCGAAAACGGAGGAAACAGATGAGTAAAAAGGCAGCACTTCATAACCTTGGATGCAAGGTAAATGCGTATGAGACAGAGGCGATGCGTCAGCTTCTGGAGGAGGCCGGGTACGAGATCGTGCCCTTTGCGCCGGGGGCGGATGTTTATGTGATCAATACGTGCTCCGTCACCAACATCGCAGACCGGAAATCGCGGCAGATGCTGCACAGGGCGAGAAAAATGAATCCGCAGGCGGTCGTGGTGGCAACAGGCTGTTATGTGCAGACGGCCAGGGAGCCGGCGGAAAATGATGCTGCCATTGACATTGTGCTCGGAAACAACAGCAAGAAAGATCTGATCGAAGCGCTGGAATCCTTTTACAGAGAGCGGGAAGAGGCATCGTATGACTGCAGTGCCGCGGGTACCGGGGAAGGGCAGCTGCCAGGCTATCACAAAAAGATTGATATCAACCATACGAAAGAATACGAGAGTCTGTCCATATCAAGGACGGAGGAGCATACGCGTGCCTATATGAAGGTGCAGGATGGGTGCAATCAGTTCTGTACGTACTGCATTATTCCGTACGCCAGAGGAAGGGTTCGCAGCCGGACCATGGAGGATGTGCTCCGGGAAGCGCAGGTGCTTGCTGCAAATGGCTGCCGGGAAGTGGTGCTGACCGGCATCCATCTGAGCTCCTACGGCGTGGATCTGGGCGTCACACTCCTGGATCTGATCCGTGCTGTCCATGACGTGGAAGGAATTGAGCGGATCCGTCTCGGGTCTCTGGAGCCGGGAATTGTGACCGAAGAGTTTGCCAGGTCACTGGCAGAGCTTCCGAAATTCTGTCCTCACTTTCATCTGTCGCTGCAGAGTGGCTGCAGCGAGACACTGAAACGCATGAACCGCCGGTATACGGCGGAGGAATTCGAAGCGCGGTGTGATATTTTGCGCAGCGTATTTGATCATCCGGCCATCACTACAGATGTTATCGTGGGATTCCCGGGTGAGACGGAGGCGGAGTTTGAGGAGACAGTGGAGTTTCTGTCGGGAATAAAGCTGTATGAAACACATATTTTCAAATATTCCAGACGTCACGGAACAAGGGCAGCCGCCATGAAAGATCAGATTCCGGAGCAGGTAAAGGGTGTCCGCAGCGACCGGCTGATTGCGCTGGGAGAGCAGAACCGCAGAGAGTTTGAGCAGCAGTATCAGGGGAGAAGTGTTCAGGTGCTCTTTGAAGAAAAGACGGAAATCTGCGGGCAGGCATATTATGTCGGTTATACGAAGGAATATATCCGTGCGGCTGTTCCTGCCTGTGACGGGATCAGCTATGAAAATGTTACGCTCTGCGGCGTGCTTGGACATGAGCTGGAACCCCATATATTCTGCCTGCAGCAGATGGACAGGTAAGTTACTGTTCAAATAGCCTCCATACACTTGCTGTACGGCGGCGTAAGAAAGTGATTCACGACAGTAATATGGATTAATGAAGAGCCTGTGAAAAAGGATTGAATTCTTGCCTGAATTATATTAGAATAACAGCAGGCATACTTTTGATAAGGACGTGAGAAGATGGCAGATATTAATAACACACAATACTTTACATTCAGCACAGATCCGGAGACGCGTGTAAAAATGGTGCTGGATATTGTATACAATGCGATGGAGGAAAAAGGGTATAATCCAGTCAATCAGATTGTTGGATATATTATGTCCGGGGACCCGACGTATATTACCAGCCACAAGAATGCGCGCAGCATGATCATGAAGGTGGAACGCGATGAGCTGGTGGAGGAGCTGCTGAGAGAATACATCAAGAACAAATCATGGCAGCAGGATAAGGAATGATCCGTGTGATGGGACTTGATTTTGGTTCCAGAACTGTCGGTGTTGCGGTCAGCGACCCGCTGGGGCTCACTGCGCAGGGGATCGAAATCATCAGAAGAGAACAGGAAAACAAGCTTCGCAGAACACTTGCACGGATTGAGACACTGGTACAGGAGTACCAGATCACAACGATCGTGCTTGGTTTTCCGAAGAATATGAATAATACCATCGGTGACAGGGCACAGAAGTCCCTTGCATTTAAGGAGATGCTTGAGCGCAGGACGGGACTTCCTGTTGTCATGTGGGATGAGCGTCTCACAACAGTATCGGCCAACCGGACACTGATGGAGAGCGGCGTTCGCCGTGAAAACCGAAAAGAATACGTGGACATGATTGCAGCTGTCTATATCCTGCAGGGATATCTGGACAGCCTTGAAAGGATAAAGCATGAATAAAAAAATTGAGTTTTGCCCGGTCGGAGAAGAAGAAGCGGTCGGGTTCTTTGTAGTGGAGGAGACCAGAATCAACGGCATATCCTATCTGCTTGTGACAGAGACAGAGGACGATGAGGCGGATGCATATATTCTGAAAGATCTGTCATCAGACGGGGAAGAAGAGGCACGCTATATATTTGTGGAAGATGACGATGAGCTGGAGGCCGTATCAAAGATTTTTGCAGAGCTTCTTGAAGACGTGGATATTGAGCTCTGAGAAAGAAAGAATATATATAAATCATTAATGGGCGACGGAATGCATCGTGTATTCCGCTATTATCATGGAGGTGCAGATTGAAAAAAGACAAAATGAATGACAACAATATGAAGGTGAAAATCATTCCGATCGGCGGACTGGGGCTGATCGGTATGAACATGACAGCGTTTGAGTACAACAACAGTATTGTGGTGGTGGACTGCGGTCTGGCTTTCCCGGAAAATGATATGCTGGGAATCGATCTTGTGATCCCTGATGTCACGTATCTGAAAGAAAATATCGATAAGGTCAAGGGCATTGTATTTACTCATGGTCACGAGGACCATATCGGTGCACTGCCTTATATTCTGAAGGAGCTCAGCGTTCCGCTGTATGCGACGAAGCTGACTATGGGACTGATCGAGCGGAAGCTGACCGAGCACGGCCTGATGCGCACAACGAAGCGCAAGGTTGTAAAGCCCGGCCAGTCGATTAATCTCGGTGAATTCAGAATAGAATTTATCAAGACGAATCACAGTATCGCGGATGCAGTGGCACTTGCCATTTATTCCCCGGCTGGAATTGTGGTGCACACGGGCGACTTCAAGGTGGACTACACGCCGGTATTCGGAGATGCCATTGACCTGCAGCGCTTTGCGGAGATCGGGAAAAAGGGAGTCCTGGCCCTGATGTGTGACAGTACAAATGCAGAGCGCCCCGGTTTTACTGCATCTGAGCGGACCGTGGGAAGAACTTTTGACAACCTGTTTGCAGAGCACAAAAACAAGAGAATTATCATTGCGACCTTTGCCTCGAATGTGGACCGTGTACAGCAGATCATCAATTCTGCGGACAAATACGGAAGAAAGGTTGTCGTGGAAGGCCGCAGCATGGTCAATGTCATCTCGACGGCGTCAGAGCTGGGATATCTGAATATTCCGGACAATACGCTGATTGAGCTGGAGCAGATGAAGAATTATCCTGACGAGCAGATGGTGCTGATCACGACAGGAAGCCAGGGAGAGTCGATGGCTGCTCTCTCAAGAATTGCTTCCAACATGCACAAGAAAGTCAGTATCAAGCCGGGAGATACCGTCATTTTCAGCTCCAATCCCATCCCGGGAAACGAAAAGGCAGTCTCCAGGGTTATCAACGAGCTGTCCATGAAGGGTGCCAACGTGATTTTCCAGGATACGCACGTGTCGGGACATGCCTGCCAGGAGGAGATCAAGCTGATTTATTCTCTTGTGAAGCCGAAGTATTCTGTTCCGGTTCACGGTGAATACCGCCATATGAAAGCACAGGCAGGTATTGCGGAAAAGCTTGGAATCGACAAGGATCATATTTTCATGCTGAAGCCGGGTGATGTGCTTGAAATGGATGAAAACAGCGCCAGAGTGGCAGGACACGTACAGACAGGCTCCATTCTTGTGGACGGACTCGGTGTCGGCGATGTGGGCAACATCGTTCTGAGAGACAGACAGCATCTGGCGGAGGACGGCATTGTGATTGCCGTGCTGACACTGGAAAAATATACGGGACAGATTCTGGCAGGTCCGGATATCGTATCCCGCGGCTTCGTTTATGTCCGGGAGGCTGAGGACCTGATGGATGAAGCACGCAGTATTGTGGAAGATACTATGGAGAACTGTATTTCCCACCGCATTACGGACTGGAGCAAGATCAAGAATTCCATCCGCGATTCCCTGGGAGATTTCCTGTGGAAGCGCACGAAGAGGCGCCCGATGATACTGCCGATTATCATGGAAGTTGAGTAACGATATGAAAAAGATAGAAGCCTGTACTACGGAGCTGATTCAGGCAATACTGAACAGCAGGGAATACCGTCAGTATCAGAAAATCAGTGAAAGTGTGAAGCAGGACCCGGAGCTCCGCAAAAAGATCAACGAGTTCCGCAAGCACGTATATGATGTCCAGAACTCGCAGGAGCCTCTGGATATGTACGGGGAACAGGAACGGCTTTGTCGTGAATACGAGGAATTCAGAAAAAATCCGCTTGTGAATGATTATCTGAATACGGAACTGCGTGTCTGCCGGATCATCCAGCACACGATGGAGCGGATTGCGATGGAGATTGATCTCGATACGAAGGAGATTGCAGAACAGATTGAGCTGTGACACAGCCGCTCTGCCCGGCGTCATATGCCGGCAGACAGCGGAGCAGTTATTCGGTTATGGGCAAGTAGCGAAGCGGGTTGCGAATATCCGCCTGACAGTGAGCAGAAGAAGGGAAGCATTGCAGGAATATGATTATACAGGAGCGAATGTCAGTCTATATCAATTCACTGGATACAGGAAACGGGGAGTTCCTGGATGAACTGGAGCGCGATGCACTGGCTCACGATGTGCCGATTATCCGGCAGGATATGCAGAGCTTCCTGAAGGTTCTGCTGGCGGTTCACAGACCGAAGAAGATTCTGGAGGTCGGTACGGCAGTCGGGTTTTCTGCCCTTCTGATGGCAGCCAACACCGATGCGGACTGCAGGATAACAACGATTGAAAAGTATGAGAAACGAATTCCACAGGCGCGGCATAATTTTGCAGCCTCCGGCATGCAGGACCGTATCACTCTGATCGAGGGGGATGCGGCGGAGGTGATGCGCACGCTGGAAGATCCTTACGACCTGATTTTTATGGATGCGGCCAAGGGGCAGTATATTCATTTTCTGCCGGAGGCACTGCGTCTTCTGCGATGCGGCGGACTCCTGATTTCAGACAACGTGCTGCAGGACGGAGATATTATCGAGTCCCATTATGCGGTCGAGCGTCGTAACCGTACCATATACAAGCGTATGCGGGAGTACCTCTATGTGCTGAAGCATACAAAAGGCCTGCTGACTTCGATCGTGCCTGTCGGGGACGGTGCGGCGGTTACGGTCAAGACCGAAGAAAACGCGGTGATCAGCCCGACACCGGAAACAGAATGCGGAGACTGACGCGCAGCAGAAATAATAGAAAATATGAGAAACAGAGAATACAGAATATGGAGCATTGTATGAGACATCCGGAATTACTGATCCCGGCGAGCAGCCTGGAAGTATTAAAGACAGCAGTGATATTTGGCGCAGATGCCGTATATATTGGAGGAGAGGCCTTCGGGCTTCGCGCAAAGGCAAAAAACTTTTCCATGGAGGAGATGGAGGAGGGAATTGCGTTTGCCCACGATCATGATGTGAAGGTGTATGTTACGGCCAATATCCTTGCACACAATGGCGATCTCGACGGAGTGGAGCATTATTTCCGTGAGCTGAATGCGATGAAGCAGAGGCCGGATGCGCTGATCATTGCCGATCCGGGAGTATTTGAAATCGCAAAGAAAGTATGCCCGGAGATAGAGCGTCATATCAGCACCCAGGCAAACAATACAAACTACGCTACGTACCGGTTCTGGTGGAATCAGGGAGCAAAGCGCGTCGTGTCAGCGAGGGAGCTGTCACTGAAGGAGATCCGCATGATCCGTGACAATATCCCTGAGGAGATGGAGATTGAGAGCTTTGTACACGGGGCAATGTGCATTTCCTACTCCGGCAGATGTCTTCTCAGCAATTACTTTACAGGGAGAGACGCCAATCAGGGTGCCTGCACTCATCCGTGCCGCTGGAAATATGCGGTGGTGGAGGAGACAAGACCGGGAGAGTATATGCCCATAGAAGAAAATGAGCGCGGCACATATATCTTTAATTCCAAAGATCTGTGCATGATTGAGCATATTCCTGATGTGATTGCGGCGGGGATAGACAGTCTGAAGGTGGAGGGACGCATGAAGACGGCTCTGTACGTGGCAACTGTTGCCCGTACCTACCGCAGGGCAATTGACGATTATCTGAAGGATCCGGCGCTGTATGAAGCGAACATGGACTGGTACCGTGATCAGATTTCCAACTGCACCTACCGCCAGTTTACGACCGGATTTTTTTACGGCAAGCCGGATCATGAATCACAGATTTATGACAGCAATACGTACGTAAAGGAATATACGTATCTCGGCATAGTTGGAGAGCAGCGAAGTGACGGACTTTACTGCATTGAGCAGAGAAACAAATTCTCCGTCGGTGAAAAGATCGAGATCATGAAGCCGGACGGAAGAGACATTTCTGTACCTGTGACAGAGATTTTTGACGATGAGGGAAATGCGATGGAGAGCGCTCCTCATCCGAAACAGAAGCTGTGGATCAACCTTGACGGGCAGGCCGGGAAATACGATATTTTGCGCAGAGCGGAGTGATGGACAGATGAGGAAATTTTTATTTGCAGTTCTGGTGGCTGTAGTGCTGGCGTGTTCAGGTCTGAGCCTTTATCTGGTGGTCAGCATGCAGAGCATTTCTCCGGAGGAATACATGGTGACGGAGACGGAAGAGACTGTCGCAGAGGGACTGACAGAGACGTTGACAGAAGAGCTGACGGAGCAGCTGACAGAGGCGTTGACAGAAGAACTGGCGGAGCAGCTGACAGAGGCGGAATGAGACATGACAGACCATGCGCAGGGGCTGTAAAGAGAGAAAGCACAGACCATGTGGCGGATAAAGAAAATACAGCATATTTTCAGAGGGACATTGTGTATGCGGACAGGGTATTGAGATCCTGACTGCAGGCAATGTCCCGTTTTTTGTTGGCGAGGGTGTACGAAGCATACTTTCTTACACAGATGACATCGTGTCTGTATCTCCGGAAAAGACTGCACGGAAAAATGTCCACCACAGACGGAAAATTGTATTTTTCTCAGTACAAAAGACAAAAGTCCTTGCCACACGGACAATACAGGGATAAAATAACAATATCTGTTGGTAAATTCTGTATTATTTATGGAAAGTTACCAAAACAAAAAGGGAAAATGAAGGAGGAAAATGTTATGAAAAAAGCAGCAGCATTGGCAGCATGTGCAGCTCTGTGTTTCGCGAGTGTGATGAGTGTTTCCGCAGCGGAGACAGTGAAGATCGGTGTTTATGAGCCAGCATCCGGTGACAACGGTGCAGGCGGCAAGCAGGAAGTTCTCGGTATGCAATTCGCCAACAGCGTATGCCCGACGGTTGAGATCGGCGGAACAGAGTATGATGTGGAGCTGGTAATCGTTGACAACGAGTCTTCCAATGAGAAGGGACCTACAGCCGCATCACAGCTTGTAAGTGAAGGTGTATCCGTAGTTCTCGGTTCCTATGGCTCCGGTGTTTCCATTGCAGCTTCCGATATCTTTGCACAGGCCGGCGTTCCGGCAATCGGCGTTACATGTACCAACCCGCAGGTTACAGAAGGAAATACACATTATTTCCGCATCTGCTTCCTCGATCCGTTCCAGGGAACAGTTCTTGCAAACTTTGCAGCAGAGAACTTTGAGGCAAAGAAGGCATACGTGCTGACAAAGCTTGGCGATGATTACTCCACAGGTCTTGGTTTCTACTTCCAGCAGGCATTCGAAGGTCTCGGCGGTGAAGTGGTTGCAGATACATTCCCGGAAGGAAATGCAGACTTTACATCCTATGTGACGACAGCGACGAATGAAGGCGCAGACGTTATTTTCGCACCGGTGTCCACAGAGGCAGCTCAGCTGATCATTGATACCGCTACATCACAGGGCGTCACAGTTCCGCTTCTGGCCGGCGATACATGGGATTCCAACGTTATCCTGAATGCGGCAAAGGGCAAGGATGCTCAGATTTACGTAACTACTTTCTATCAGGAAGGCGGAGATCCGGAATTTGATTCCAGCATCAAGGAGTGGATCAATTCAGACAGCACAAATCTTGCAAACAACGGCGGCGACGATACGGTTGCAGCAGTTACTGCAATGGGCTATGACGCATACTTTACAGCTCTGGAAGCTCTGAAGGCAGCAGGCTCCACAGATCCGGCAGCAGTAAATGAGGCACTCTGGGGTGTTACCTACTCAGGTGTTACGGGCGAAATCTCCTTTGACGAAGTAAATGGCGATGCAAACCGCGACGTTGCTTACGTAAAGGTTGCAAACACAGAGACTGGTGCATGGGAATTCGTGGCAGAACAGGGCGTTAACTGATAATTCGGAAGAGCAGATCAGAGGGGCTGCATGGACTGCAGCCTCTCTTTCCTGTTTTAGACAGAAAGGAGTATTTCCGCATGGATTTCTTAAGCAAAAACCTGTCATATCTTCTGGCAGGTGTTTCGGTGGGAGGGCAGTATGCGCTGATCGCGATCGGATACACCATGGTTTACGGTATTCTTCGCCTGATCAATTTTGCCCACGGAGATATTTTTACAGTTGCTGCACTGATTCTCGTGTATTCCACGACGATTCTGCCGCTGTACATTGCGATTCCCCTTGTCCTGGTGGCGACGGTTGCACTGGGCTATATTGTTGAGCGTGTTGCATACAAGCCTCTTCGGAGTGCACCTCGTATGTCCATTATGATTTCCGCCATCGGCGTTTCCTATCTACTGCAGAACCTGGCTCTCTATATTACAGGCGGTCTGGCACAGACGTACCCGGCCATTCCCATCATCTCAGAGAGCATCAAAATTGGTCCTGCAACCACGAAGGTCGTGACGGTTGTCACTCCCGTCCTCACGATTATTCTGGTAATTGTCCTGATGTGGCTGATCAACCACACCAAGGTGGGCATGGCCATGCGCGCCGTGGCGAACGATTTTGAGACCAGCCGTCTGATGGGAATCAAGGTAGACAATGTCATCAGTGTGACATTTGTGATCGGCTCATTCCTGGCGGCAGTCGGATCACTTCTGTATTTTACAAACTATGCTTCCGTAGTGCCTACCTCCGGCGCAATGCCCGGCCTGAAAGCCTTTGTCGCGGCCGTATTCGGAGGCATCGGTTCGATCCCCGGCGCGGTAATCGGAGCTTTTATCATCGGTATCTGTGAAAATATCATTAAGGGACTGGGATGGACGACATTTTCTGATGCGTTTACCTTTGCCCTGCTGATTGTCGTTCTGATCGTAAAACCGACCGGTCTGTTCGGGGAAAAAGCGACAGACAAGGTATGAGAGAGGTGGCTGTGTTATGAGTAAGAGAAAAAATACAATAATCTCAGCGCTGCTGCTTCTGGCGCTGTTTGGCTTTATTCTGATTCTGGAGCGGATGCTTCCGCCGACACATATTGCGCTGACCGTACTGAAAAAGAGCTGCATCTATGCACTCGTTGCGGTTTCCATGAATCTGCTGAACGGTTTTACGGGACTGTTTTCTCTCGGGCAGGCAGGTTTTATGCTGATCGGTGCGTATACATACGGAATCCTGACGATTCCCGTGGAGGCAAGGGCTTCCGTCTACATGTATTATGGAGGCGGCATTATACAGTTTGCGGTGCCGGTTGCGGTTGGCATTCTTGCAGCTGGTATCACAGCTGCGGCTTTTGCCTGGCTGATCGGTCTTCCGGTACTGCGTCTCAAAAGCGATTACCTTGCCATAGCGACTCTCGGCTTTGCAGAGATCATCCGTGCCGTATTCATGTGGGATAAGCTGGGTGTGCTGACCAACGGTTCCAACCTGCTTCGCAAGTTCCCCACGTTCTCATCCGTGACGTTTCCGTTTATTGTGGCGGGATGCTGTATTGCTGTCATGGTGCTGATCATCAATTCCTCCTACGGGCGTGCATTCAAGGCAATCCGCGATGATGAGATTGCTGCGGAAGCCATGGGTATCAATCTGGCAAAGCATAAGAGAATGGCATTCTGTATTTCTTCTTTCTTTGCAGGCGTGGGCGGTGCGCTCCTTGCAATGTACCAGACATCCATTCAGGCCAACACATTCAAGTCGGCCATGACATATGAAATTCTGCTGATTGTTGTAATTGGCGGCCTCGGTTCTGTGACGGGAAGCTGCATCGCATCGTTCCTGTTCATTGCATGTTCTGAGTGGTGGCTGCGTTTCCTGGATGCGGAGATGTATATCGGGGATTTCAAGGTGCCCCTTCTTCGTTCCGGCTTCCGCAAGGTTGTATTTGCCGTCATTATCATGATCATTGTGCTGTTTTACCGCAGGGGTATCATGGGAAATAAAGAGTTTTCCGTAGAGGGCATCTGCAATTTCTTCAAAAAACGCTTCGGCAGAAAGAAGGAGGCAGCATCATGAGTAAGAATATCCTTCATGCAGAAAATATTACCATGCAGTTCGGCGGCGTAGTGGCTGTCGATAATCTGTCCCTGGATGTCAATGAGGGTGAGATTGTCGCTCTGATCGGCCCCAACGGTGCCGGAAAAACTACGGCGTTCAACTGTATCACAGGTGTGTATGAGCCCACAAACGGTTCCGTCTCCTTCTGCGGAAAAGAACTTCTGGAGAGCCATCCACGCGGAAAAATGAAAAAAATGTACAAGGGACAGAATGCGCTCAGGTACACGAAGCGGATTGTCCCCACACCGGATAAGATCACAAAAGAGGGGATTGCCCGCACATTCCAGAACATCCGCCTGTTTTCTTCCATGACAGTATTTGACAATGTACTCATTGCAAAGCATATGCGTGCAAAGCAGAACCTGTTCACTGCCACATTCCGTCTGAATCATGCGGAGGAGGCCAGAATGCGCAGAGAGACCATGGAGCTTCTGGAAATGCAGAATCTTGCACATTTAAAAGATGAGATTGCAGGCTCTCTTCCCTACGGTATTCAGAGACGTCTCGAGATAGCCCGTGCCCTGGCTACCGGGCCGAAGCTTCTGCTTCTGGATGAGCCGGCGGCAGGCATGAATCCTCAGGAGACCCAGGAGCTGACCGATTTTATCCGTCAGATCCGCGATGAATATAAGCTGACGATCTTTATGATTGAACATCATATGGATCTCGTCATGCAGATTTCTGACCGCATCTATGTGCTGGATTTCGGAAAACTGATTACGGAAGGAACACCGGAGCAGGTACAGAATGATCCGCGTGTAATCGAAGCTTATCTGGGGGTGAGTGAGGATGCTTAAGGTAGACGGACTGAAAGTAAATTACGGCGGCATTGAAGCGGTGAAGGGAATCAGCTTCGAGGTACCGGAAAAGAGCATAGTAACTCTGATCGGTGCCAACGGTGCAGGGAAATCCACAACGCTTCGCTCCATTGTATCCCTTGTAAAGCCGGCGGCGGGGACCATTGAATTCAATGGTGAGAATATTACAGGGAAGGATACGAATGACATTGTCGCAAAGGGAATTACACTGGTTCCGGAGGGAAGGAAAATTTTCCCGGATCTGACGGTACTGGAGAATCTGAAAATTGGCGCCTACATGCGAAAGGACAGTCTGACAGAAGATCTGAACTGGGTCTATGATCTGTTTCCGCGTCTGAAGGAACGGCACTGGCAGGCAGGCGGAACGCTTTCCGGAGGAGAACAGCAGATGCTGGCTGTGGCGCGTGCGCTGATGAGCCGCCCGAAGCTGATCATGATGGATGAGCCGTCGCTGGGCCTTGCGCCGCTGATCGTGAAAGGAATTTTTGATATTATTAAAGAGATCAACAAACAGGGCGTGACTATCCTCCTGATTGAGCAGAACGCCAACATGGCACTGCGCACCGCAGACATCGGTTACGTGATGGAGACAGGAAATATCACGATGACAGGAAGCGGAGCACAGCTTCTTGCCGATGAGAAGGTACGCGCGGCATATCTTGGAAAATAAAATACAGGGTAAATAAAAGCAGAAATGGAAAAGCACTTTTAAGCGGCTGATATCATAAGATAACATAAAACCGCTTAGAGGTGCTTTTTTTGAAAACGTTTAAAAAGCCGCTTTCTCCTGAGGAGGAAAAGGCGTGTCTGGCAAGATACAGGGAAGGAGATACGGAAGCCAGAAACATGCTGATCGAGCACAATCTAAGGCTGGTGGCGCACGTTGCAAAGAAGTATCAGGCGCCGGAGCATGACCCGGATGACCTGATTTCCATTGGGATAATCGGACTGATAAAGGCAGTAATAACTTTTGACAGTGAAAAAAACAGCCGTCTGGCCACGTATGCAGCGCGCTGTATTGAAAATGAGCTCCTGATGATGCTGCGCTCACGCAGAAAACTGGCGCGGGAGGTTTCCATGTTTGAGAAAATCGGAATTGACCAGGAGGGGCGGGAGCTGCGGCTGATGGATGTGCTGGAAAGCGAACCTGTGGATGTGATTGAGGAGCTGGAGACACAGAAAAACATCGGGAGACTGCGGGAATGCATGGAAAGCGTGCTGAACGAGCGGGAGCTTCAGGTGATCAGCGGGCGGTATGGACTGTGTGGAAAAAAGGAAAGAACCCAGCGGGAGATTGCTGCCAGCCTCGGGATCAGCAGATCCTATGTGTCGCGCCTGGAAAAGCGGGCGCTGGAAAAACTTCGCATGGAGCTGGAGGGGTAGAAATAAACACCTTTTTATGTTATACTTTTCATAAGAATATCCTGACTGCCCATGGTGTGTGTCAGGAGAAAGGCGTCAGATATGATTGTGGTGTGTGAGTATGACGATTCGGCAGACAGCTGCCTGCTGCAGGAATACAGCAGGCAGCTTCCCCTGCCGGGGGATGACTGTCCTGTTAAGGGAGTCCGGTGGAAGAAACGGCGGGAGAGGATTCTGGCATGGATGCTGCTTGCCTGGGCGGTGGAGTATGAGTTCGGAAAAAGGATGGCAGACGGTGGACATGTTTCGACTGACCAGCCTGAGCTTCGCCGTGGGGGTCAGACAGAATATTCTGCCGTGCTGAGCAGACTTGATATCTGCCGGACAGAGCATGGAAAACCGTACAGCGCATCACATCCGGAAATTCAGTTCAATATCAGTCACTGTGATACAGCATGTGCCTGCATTGTCGGTGATGCAGAGGCGGGAATTGATGTGGAGCGCTTTTTTGCGTACCGGGAAAATCTTGCCGGGAAAGTCTGCCATCACCAGGAGGCAGAGCTGATTGCTTCCATGACGCAGGAAGAGCGGGAAAATCAACTGCGGTATCTGTGGTCTCTGAAGGAGAGTTTCGTAAAGCTGGATGGAAGGGGGCTGGGATACGGTATGGACCGGATCAATCTGGCACCGCTTCTCTCATCTGTGCAGAAGGAGCAGTGGAGGCGGCAGAGACTGGACGGGCTGGTGTATCTGACGGGACGCACTTCATCCTGCACACTGGCAGCATGCAGCCGGGATGAGAGGGTGCTGGGACAGCCCCTCATTTTTTCGGAAAAGGAGCTTATGGAGAGGTACCTATGAAACAGGAGGGAAAATGATGCGTGTGAAAGAAGAAGGATGGCAATGGCAGGCTTATCGCGCGGTTCTGGTGGCGATCGGAACGACGATTATGGCTGTGAATATCAGCAGTTTTGTACACCATGCAGGTTTGATTCCGGGAGGTTTCACCGGATTGTCGCTGCTGATTCAGGAGGCAGTACAGAAATTTACCGGGATATTGATTCCTTATTCAATGATTAACATTCCGCTCAATGCGATACCTGCGTATATCGGTATCCGGTTTATCGGGAAAAAATTCACACTTCTGTCGTGTTTTTCCATCGTGCTTTCCGGTATTCTGATCGATATTCTGCAGCCTTTTTTTGTGACGGATGATATGCTGCTGCTGGCAGTTTTCGGCGGTATTATCAATGGAGTCGGAATAACCTTCTGTCTGAGAGGAAGGGCCACATCGGGCGGCACCGATATTATTTCCATTTTCCTGTCGGAACGGTACGGTGTGGACGGCTTCACTTATATTCTGGCATACAATGCGGTTGTACTGGTGATTGCCGGAACACTGATGGGGTGGGAGAAGGCTCTGTACTCTGTCGTTTACCAGTTTGTGTCGACTCAGACACTGCACACGCTGTTCAAGCATTACCAGAGGAATACGCTGTACATTATTACAGAAAAAAATCAGGAAATTTATGAACTGATCCGGACCGAGACACACCACGATGCGACGCTGTTCACCGGAATCGGATGCTATCAGGGGAAAGAGCGGCGGATGCTGTACTCTGTCGTATCCAGCGATGAGATCCGGCGGCTGATGCCGAAAATCCGTCAGGTGGACCCCCATGCCTTTGTCAACGTGGCAAAGTCCGAGAGAATCTGGGGTAATTTTTATAAAAAACCAAACGATTAACGGCACAGGACAGATACTGAGTATATCAGGGCTGTGACAGAGCGGCAGAAGAATAATCGAAAAAAGTAAAAAAAGTATCCCCCCGGGTGGCTTGTGGAGAAAAATCTGGTGTGATATAGTTAAAAACATCACAAAAGGTAATTCGAAGCAGATGCATGGCCATGCACGCAGGAAGCGCCTGCAGGAGGGAAGACATATGAAAAGAAAATTACTGGCATTACTGTGCGCCGCTGCACTTGCATGCACGGCGATCACCCCCTGGACCGTATCGGCACAGGAGAGCGGGGAAAGCTCCGTGGTGGTTACGATGACGACGAGCTCGGAGCCTGAGTCCGGCTTTGATCCTGCTTACGGCTGGGGCGCCGGGGAGCACGTTCATGAGCCTCTGATTCAGAGCACGCTGCTTGTAACAAATACGGACCTGTCTCTGGGCATGGACCTGGCGACGGAGTATTCCGTATCGGAGGACGGACTGACCTGGACCGTAAAGATCCGTGACGATGTGAAATTTACGGACGGCGAGAGGCTGACTGCATCCGATGTTGCATTTACGTATAACAACTGCCGTGAGAACAGCTCCGTCAACGACTTTACGATGCTGGACTATGCGGAAGCGACAGATGATACTACGGTCGTATTTCATATGACCAGGGCATTTTCACCGTGGCCGTACACGATGGCGATTACAGGAATCGTACCGGAGCACGCATACGATGAGAATTACGGGCAGAATCCGATCGGCTCCGGGCGCTATATTCTGAAGCAGTGGGACAGGGGCCAGCAGGTGATTCTGGAAGCAAATCCGGATTATTACGGAGAAGAAATAAAAATCAAAAAAGTGACAATTCTGTTTATGGACGAGGAGGCATCTCTTGCGGCTGCCATGGCAGGACAGGCAGATGTATCCTATACTGCTTCCACCTATGCGGAGATGGTGCCGGAGGGTTATACCTTATTTGAGGCAGAAAGCGTCGACAACAGAGGAATTAATCTTCCGACTGTTTCTGCCGCAGAGATTGATGGTCTGACAGTCGGAAATGATGTCCTGGCAGATCTGTCTGTGCGCCGTGCAATCAATATCGGCATTGACCGTGAAACGATGATTGAACATGTGCTTGGCGGATACGGTACACCGGCATACAGTGTCTGTGACCAGATGCCGTGGTACAATGAAGCTTCCGAGGTAACATATGATCCGGAGGGTGCGGCAGCACTTCTCGATGAGGCAGGATGGATTGAGGGAGAAGACGGAATCCGCGAAAAGGACGGTCTCCGCTGCGCATTTACGATCATGTATAATCCTTCAGATTCCGTCCGTCAGGGCCTTGCGGAGGAGATGGCAAACCAGTTAAAGGCACTGGGCATGGACGTGACGACGGAGGGCGCAGGCTGGGATGTGGCTTACGACAAGGCACAGTCACAGCCGCTGATGTGGGGATGGGGAGCCCATTCTCCGATGGAATTTTACAATATCTACCATACGGCTCCGGGAAGTGAACTGGCAGAATATTCTCCGTATGCGAATGAAAAGGTTGATGCGTATATGGATCAGGCACTTTCCACCTCTGATCTGGAGGAGGCGTATGAGCTGTGGCAGAAGGCGCAGTTTGACGGAACGACCGGAATCACACAGGACGGCGATATCCCGTGGGTGTGGCTCTGCAATGTAAGCCATCTGTACTTTGTGAAGGATGGCCTTCAGGTGGCAGAACAGAAGATTCATCCCCACGGTCACGGCTGGTCCATCGTCAACAATGTAGACCAGTGGGAGTGGGCAGAATAGGCTGTACCTTCTGGTCTCCTGAGAAAGAAATATATGAGGAGGAAGCAGCGGTGGGAAAGAATATTTTCATATTTACAGGGAAAAATCTGGTGCGGATGGTGCTTCTGGTCATCGCGGTCAGCATCGCGGCATTCGCGCTCATGACAGCTTCTCCGGTCGATCCGCTGCAGGCAAATGTGGGGCAGGCGGCGCTGGGCTCCATGAGTGCGGAGCAGAAAGCGAAGCTGGAAGCATACTGGGGGGTCAATGACCCTCCGGTACAGCGGTATCTGACGTGGGCAAAGGATTTTATCAGGGGAGATTTCGGTGTATCCCTGCAGTATCGTCAGCCGGTGGCAGACGTAATTGCAGTGAAACTGAAAAATTCCCTTTTTCTGATGGTGACAGCATGGATCCTGTCCGGTGTGATCGGATTCGTGCTGGGAATCACGGCCGGAGTGTTCCGGGGGCGGTGGCAGGACCGGCTGATTAAAGGGTATTCTGTGCTGATTTCCAGTACACCTGCGTTCTGGCTGGCGCTGCTTCTTCTGATGATTTTCGGCGTCTGGATGAAGGTGCTTCCCATCGGGCTCAGTGTTCCCATCGGGCTGGAGTCGGAGGGGGTGACGCTGCTGGACCGTCTGCGCCATGCCATTCTTCCGGCAGTGACGCTGTCGATTACGGGAGTATCGAATATCGCACTGCACACGAGAGAAAAAATGATAGATATTCTGGAGAGCGATTACGTGCTGTTCGCCAGAGCGCGGGGGGAGAGTACATGGGAGATCGTGCGGCGCCACGGACTTCGCAATGTACTTCTGCCGGCGATTACGCTGCAGTTTGCTTCGATCAGTGAAATTTTCGGCGGCTCGGTTCTGGTGGAGCAGGTATTTTCCTATGCAGGGATGGGACAGGCTGCCGTGACGGCGGGCCTGAACAGTGACATGCCGCTTCTGATGGCGATCACAATCGTCAGTGCACTGTTTGTATTCGGCGGCAATCTGATTGCCAATATTCTGTACGGGATTGTGGATCCGAGAATCAGAAGAGGAGGAGCGGTGCAGTGAAAACATGGAATAGAAGAAAATCAATGCTGCTGTGGCTTGTTCTGTCTTTGTTCTTTCTTATTATAATTACCGTCTCCGGGAGTTTATTCTCAGAAGCGGCGCGGACCACAGATTTTTCCAGAAAGAATCTGCTGCCGTGTTTTAGGTATCCCTTTGGCACGGACTGGATGGGACGCGATATGTTTGCGCGAACGCTGAAGGGCCTTTCCATGAGTATTCTGATCGGAACGCTTGCCGCAGGCATCAGCGCTGTGATTGCTCTGATTCTCGGCCTCTGTGCCGCGACGCTCGGAAAGCGTGCTGACAGTGTGATCACCTGGGTGATTGATCTGATTATGGGAATACCCCATCTGCTTTTGCTGATTCTGATTTCCGTTGCAGTGGGGCGCGGACTGAAGGGAGTTGTGATCGGCGTTGCCTTTACTCACTGGACATCTCTCGCCCGCCTGATTCGTGCGGAGGTACTGCAGCTGAAAGAAAGCACCTACGTCAGAATCGCCGGAAAACTGGGAAAGAGCAGATGGTACGTGGCAGTTCATCACATTCTGCCTCATCTGATACCGCAATTTGCAGTAGGACTTGTGCTGATGTTCCCTCACGCAATTCTTCATGAGGCCAGTGTCACCTTCCTTGGATTCGGGCTCACCAGCGAGCAGCCGGCCATCGGAATTATTCTTTCGGAGAGCATGAAATACCTTGTCCTGGGAAAATGGTGGCTTGCCCTGTTTCCGGGGCTAGCGCTAGTGCTGACAGTGGTGCTGTTTTATCTGCTGGGAGAAAATCTGCGCAGGCTGATTGATCCGAACAGCGTGCATGAGTAGCAGAAGGATGGGAAACAGAACAGGAGTGCAGAGGAGACTATGAGGAGCGAAAGGGAAAAGGAAATTACAGAAAGAGCGGTTCTGGAAATCAGAGGGCTGCAGATATCCTTCAAACAGTACGAAAAGGGATTCCGCCAGACAAACCTTGATGTGATCCGGGATCTGGATGTGACGGTGCGGCCGGGAGAGATTGTGGCCATTGTCGGATCCAGCGGGTCAGGCAAGAGCCTTCTCGCCCATGCGGTACTGGGCATTCTTCCCTACAATGCATCGTTGGGAGGCGAGATCCTGTACAATGGAGTGGTGCTGACAGAAAAAATGCTGAAAAAGCTGCGTGGAGAGGAGATCGTTCTTGTGCCCCAGAGCACAGCCTACCTGGATCCTCTGATGAAGACGGGACCGCAGATCAGAAAAGGGAAAAATGACAGGAAATCCAGGGAGAAGCTGGATCGTATTTTTACGGAGTATGAGCTGGATCTGAAGGTACAGGAGCTGTATCCCTTTGAACTCTCCGGAGGTATGACCCGCCGTATTATGAATTCCACGGCGCTGATGGGCAATCCGAAGCTGGTCATTGCGGACGAGCCCACACCGGGACTTCACATTTCTGCTGCAAAGCGCGCCATGGGGCATTTCCGTGAGCTGGCGGATCTTGGCGCAGGAGTGCTGCTGATTACCCATGATCTGGAGCTGGCCATTGAGACGGCAGACAGAATTGCCGTATTTTATGCGGGGACGACAGTGGAGGAGACAGATGCGAAGAACTTCCGTTCCTGTGAGACGCTGGGACATCCCTACTCCAGGGCACTGTGGCGTGCAATGCCGCAGCATGGATTTGAGCCCATTCCCGGCACACAGCCGTATGTAAAATCGATGCCGAAGGGCTGTCCCTTCGGACCGAGATGCCCTTACTTTACGGAAAAGTGTACAGAAAAGCCGGAGTGGAAAACGTCGGGAACAGGACGTGTCCGTTGTGTATTATCAGGGCGGACCGGAGCAGAAACAGGCAGCAGATGTGAAATTGAATGGCAGCAGAAAGAGAGATAAAGCAGTATGGTATTGCAGGCAAAAAATGTTTCATTCCGATATAAAGATGATGGGCCGTGGATTCTCGACAACGTCTCCTTTGAAGTACAGGAAGGGGAAAGAATCGGGCTGCGGGGCAAAAGCGGCATCGGCAAGACCACTCTCTGCCGTCTTCTGGCAGGATATGAGAAGCCCACGTCGGGAGAGGTTTTGCTGGACGGGAAACCGGTGTCAGCAATTCGCGGCTACTGTCCGGTGCAGATGATCTGGCAGCACCCGGAGCTGGCTGTGAATCCACGCAGAAGGATGCGGACTGTGCTGGAGGAGGGTGACCGTGTCAGCGACCGTACGGTAGAGGGACTGGGGATTGAGGAGGCATGGAAGGAGCGGTTTCCGACGGAGCTCTCCGGCGGCGAGCTGCAGCGCTTCTGTATTGCCAGGGCTCTCGGTGAACGCACCCGATTTCTGATGGCCGATGAGATCAGCACGATGCTGGACCTGATTACCCAGAGCCAGATCTGGAATTTTCTTCTGGATGAGGTAAAGAAGAGAAACCTGGGACTTGTGGCTGTCAGCCACAGTGATGCGCTGCTGGAGCGCATCTGTACGAGAATTGTGGAGATTAAATAAGAATTATCTGTTTTTTGTTTAGAAAAAATTAAGTATTTCACCGGAATTATCTATTGCCAATACACCGCTATGTATAGTATTATGAGGCTACTCCCTGATCACAGAATATTCACAGATTTCTGTTTGGGGAGGGCTTTTTGTATATACGTTTTCTGTTAGGAGAAATTTACAAAGGAGGGAAAGTGCAGGAATGAAATTTGATAAAGGAAACATACTGAAAAAGGTGAAGTATGTGGCGATTGCTGTGGCAGCGCTGGCCGTCATTTCCATCTTCAGCACAGGTATGTGGTATCAGATTGAGGAGCAGGAGGAGGCGGTTGTTGTCACCTTCGGAGAGGCAAAGACAGTCTCGGAAAAGGGACTCCATTTCAAGATACCGCTGATTCAGCAGGTCAGGAAGGTGAACACGACGATTCAGGGCTTTTCCATCGGGTACGATACGGCGACGAACGAATCCGTGGATGAGGAATCCGTCATGATTACTTCAGATTACAATTTTATCAACGTGGATTTCTTCGTGGAATACCGCATCTCCGACCCGGTGAAATATCTGTATGCATCCGGAGCGCCGGAGGACATTCTGAAGAATATCTCACAGAGCAGTATCCGTACGGTGATCGGCAGCTACGATGTGGACAGCGTTCTGACCACAGGAAAGGCGGAGATTCAGGCTGCGATCAAGGCGATGATTCTGAAAAAGCTGGAGGAACAGGATATCGGACTGGCACTGGTCAATATTACCATCCAGGATTCCGAGCCGCCGACTCAGGAGGTTATGCAGGCGTTCAAGGCAGTGGAGACTGCGAAGCAGGGTAAGGAGACGGCTCTGAACAATGCCAACAAATACCGCAATGAAAAGATTCCGGCTGCCAAGGCACAGGCAGACGAGATCATCAAGGATGCCGAGGCACAGAAGCAGACGCGGATCAATGAGGCCGAGGCACAGGTGGCGCGCTTTAAGGCGATGTATGAGGAGTATGAGAAGAATCCGGTTGTGACGAAGCAGCGCATGTTCTTCGAGGCGATGGAGGATGTGCTTCCGGAACTGAAAGTCATTATCGATGATGGAAGCGGCGTGGAGAAGGTTCTGCCGCTGGATTCCTTTGCGGATATGGCCGGCGTGCAGGTTCAGCAGGAGACAGAAGTGGAAACAGGAGGTAAATAATAAAATATGAAGAAAAAGGTGATAGCAGTCGTAATTGCAGTGATTGCACTTGTGCTGCTTGCGTCCTCCCTTGTGGTGACAGCGGAGAACCAGTACAGCCTTGTGCGCCAGTTTGGCCGGATCAGCAGGGTGATTGATGAGCCGGGGCTGAGCCTGAAAATTCCGTTTATACAGACTACAGATACGTTTCCGAGACAGACGCTGCTGTATGATCTGACACCGTCGGAGGTCATTACGAGAGACAAAAAGACGATGATTACAGACAGCTACGTACTCTGGAGAGTGTCAGATCCGATGAGATTTGCACAGTCCCTAAACGGTTCCGTGACGAATGCTGAGGGACGTATCAACACGGCTGTCTACAACGCACTGAAAAATGCGATCAGCAGCATGTCCCAGGACGAGGTCATCACGAGCCGTGACGGAGAACTGTCGGCGATGGTCATGGATGAGATTGATGACAATATGGAGCAGTACGGCGTGGAGCTTATGATGTTTGAGACGAAGCAGCTTGACCTGCCGGAGGATAACAAGGCGGCCGTCTATGAGCGTATGATTTCAGAGCGCGATAATATCGCAGCTACATATACTGCCGAGGGTAATTCCGAGGCACAGGTGATCCGCAATACGACGGACAAGGAAGTGGCCATCAGTATTTCCGAGGCGAAAAAGCAGGCGGAGATTCTGATTGCGGAGGGAGAAGCTGAATACATGCGTATTCTCTCCGAAGCGTATGATACACAGGAGAAGACAGAGTTCTACTCCTTCGTGCGCAGTCTTGATGCTCTGCGTCAGTCCATGCAGGGCGGAAATAAGACGGTGATTCTGTCATCTGACTCACCGATCGCACAGATTTTTGCAGGGTACGGGGAGTAAGGACTGCCCGAACCATAAAAAGGACCGAAAAGGCTGTCCCGGAATGAATGTAAAATGCTTTGCTGTACTGACAGCGTATATGCAGGGCATCTTACACATTCCGGGACAGCTTTCTTTTACATTTCTCACTTTTCTATTACGGTGAATTTACATTTCTTTTACTTTCCGCAGATTTTGTATTTTACATTCTCACTTTAAAATTCTGACTGTAACGTGAGAGTTACGAAGAAGAAAGCTACAAGTTTACAGTGAGATCGCGCAGCAGAAAGAATAAGAAGAACAGCCTGCGCGAAGAAAAGGAGACAAAGTATGAAGAAAGCAGTAGCAATGGCAATGGCAGCAATGATGACAGCATGTGTTGGAATGACAGCACTGGCAGCAGCAGAGGGAGATATCACAATCTGCTCAAGAGAAGACGGTTCAGGTACAAGAGGAGCATTCATCGAGCTGTTTGGCGTTGAGGAAAAGGATGCAGACGGAAACAAAATTGACAATACAACAGAGGCAGCAAAGATCACAAACAGCACATCCGTTATGATGAGCACAGTAGAAGGCGATGTAAATGCAATCGGATACATCTCTCTCGGTTCTCTGAATGACTCTGTAACAGCAGTAAAGATCGACGGAGCAGAGGCAACGGCTGAGAATATTATTTCAGGTGACTACAAGGTGGTACGTCCGTTCAATATCGCAACAACAGCAGAAGTGAGCGATGCGGCAGCAGACTTCATCGCATACATTCTCAGCGAAGAAGGACAGGCAGTTGTGGCAGAGAACGGATATATTTCCGTAGGAGAGCCGGCACAGTTTGAAGGCGGAGAAGCAGAGGGCAAGGTCGTAGTGGCTGGTTCCTCTTCTGTAACACCGGTTATGGAGAAACTTGCAGAAGCTTACGCTGCAGTGAACGACAAGGTGGAGATCGAAGTTCAGCAGAGTGATTCCACAACAGGTATGACATCTGCTATCGATGGTCTGTGTGATATCGGTATGGCATCCCGCGAAGTGAAGGACAGCGAGATTGAAGCAGGTCTGACAGCAACTGTGATTGCACAGGATGGTATCGCCGTGATCGTAAACAATGAGAGTGGTGTGGAAGAGCTGACAAGCGAGCAGGTAAAGGCAATTTACACAGGCGAAATTACTACATGGGAAGAGCTGCAGTAAAAAAGATCTGAAATAAAATACGCGGTTTGCAGACTGTAAAAAGTCTGCATCCGCGAAATTATTGAAATTGAAACGGACAGCAGATAATCTGCAGAAGCTCCGTAATACATAACAGGAGGATGTCTATGAAAGGCAAGCTGACCGAGCAGATCATGCGTTTCGTATTTCTGATTGCAGCTTTTGCTTCCGTGCTTGCGGTTGCACTGATCTGTATTTTCCTTTTTTCAAACGGCATACCGGCCATGCTGAAAATCGGGATTCCCGATTTCCTGCTGGGACAGAAATGGAAGCCGTCGAACAATCTGTATGGAATCCTGCCGTTTATTCTGGGCAGCATATACGTTACAGCGGGATCTGTGATTATCGGAGTGCCGACTGCACTCCTGACGGCCGTCTTCCTCGCATTCTACTGTCCGAAGAAGCTGTATCCGATTCTGAAGGCAATGGTAAACCTGATGGCGGGAATCCCGTCTGTTGTGTACGGATTTTTCGGTCTGGTTCTGATTGTGCCGCTGATGCGCGATCTGACCGGACATGACGGAAGCACGATGCTGACAGCGTCAATCCTGCTGGGCATCATGATTCTTCCGACAGTCACCGGCGTCGTGGAGCCTGCGCTTCGCAGCGTACCGACCAGCTATTATGAGGGGGCGCTGGCGCTGGGAGCAACCCACGAAAGAAGTGTGTTTTTTACCGTTCTTCCGGCAGCAAAGTCGGGAGTCATTGCAGGAATCGTACTTGGAATCGGCCGTTCCATCGGAGAGACGATGGCGGTAATCATGGTAGCCGGCAACCAGACATGGATGCCGCAGGGAATCATGAAGGGTCTGCGTACCATGACAGCAAACATTGTCATGGAAATGGGATATGCCGCAGATCTGCACAGAGAGGCCCTGATCGCAACGGGAGTCGTCCTGTTTGTTTTCATCCTGATTATCAACCTCTGCGTGTCGGCACTGAAACGGAGATCAGCTTATGACTAAAGAGAGAACTATAGAAACCAATTCAGAGAAAAAGAATGATTCAGCCCCGAATAACAGACCGGGAAAGAAAAAAGCGGCAATGAATCTGATCAAGTATCATCCGCTTTCGGCGCTTGTGGCAGGAATCGTGTGGCTTGCAGCGCTGCTTACCATGGCGGTTCTTGTCTTCCTGGTTGGATTTATTACTGTAAAGGGTCTGCGTCATCTTACACCGGAATTATTTTCACTGACCTATAACTCGGACAATGTTTCGCTGATGCCGGCTCTTGTCAATACGCTGGTTATCACGGCACTGGCTCTGGTGATTGCAGTTCCGCTTGGAATCTTCGCAGCTATTTACCTCGTGGAGTATGCGAAGAAAGGAAGCCGTCTCGTATCGCTGATCCGAATCACAGCAGAGACACTCCAGGGTATTCCTTCTATTATATATGGTCTGTTCGGACTGCTGTTTTTCAGCACAGCCCTCCACTGGGGTTATTCGCTGCTGTCCGGCTCCATGACGCTTGTCATTATGATTCTTCCTCTGATTATCCGCACAACAGAGGAAGCTCTGATCGGTGTGCCGGATTCTTACAGAGAAGCTTCCTTCGGACTGGGAGCAGGAAAGCTCCGCACAATTTTCTGTGTTGTGTTGCCGGCGGCAATCCCGGGTATTCTGTCCGGTGTCGTACTGGCAACAGGAAGAATCGTCGGTGAGACGGCGGCGCTTTTATACACAGCCGGATCGGTTGCGAAAATTCCGTCCAGTCTGTTTGGATCCGGAAGATCGCTGGCGGTACATATGTATGTGCTTTCCAGTGAAGGTCTGCATATGGAACAGGCATATGCCACAGCCGTCGTACTTCTTGTGTTTGTACTTGCGCTGAATGGTCTGTCAACACTGTTTGCACGTGGATTGACAAAGGGAAGAGGTTAGAAAATAAAATGGGAAAAATTGATGTCAAGAATACAGATTTATACTACGGTGATTTTCAGGCGCTGAAAAACATCAGCCTGGAGATCCCTGCCAATAAAATCACTGCATTTATCGGGCCGAGCGGCTGCGGTAAATCCACACTGCTCAAATCTCTGAACCGTATGAATGATCTGGTGGAGGGATGCAGAATAACAGGGCAGCTCCTGCTCGACGGCGAGGACATTTACGGTGCAATGGATGTGAACCTGCTGCGCAAGCGCGTAGGCATGGTGTTCCAGAAGCCGAATCCCTTTCCCATGAGCATCTATGACAATATTGCGTACGGACCTAGAACACACGGTATTCGCTCCAAATCCATGCTGGATGAGATTGTTGAAAAAGCGCTCCGGGATGCAGCAATCTGGGACGAGGTAAAAGACCGTCTCAAAAAGAGCGCACTGGGCATGTCCGGCGGTCAGCAGCAGAGACTCTGCATTGCACGTGCTCTGGCTGTGGAACCGGAGGTACTCCTGATGGACGAACCGACCTCCGCACTTGACCCTATTTCTACCTCCAGAATAGAGGATCTTGCGTTGGAACTGAAAGAAAAATATACCATTGTCATGGTTACGCATAACATGCAGCAGGCTGCACGTATCTCAGACAAGACAGCATTTTTCCTCCTTGGTGAAGTGATCGAGTATGATGATACGATGACACTGTTTTCTATGCCTAAGAACAAGAAGACAGAAGAGTATATTACAGGAAGGTTTGGTTGATATGAGAGAGAGATATCTGGAAAAACTGGCGCAGCTTCAGAATGAACTGATGGATATGGGGCTGCTGTGTGAAAATTCCATCATGAAAACGTACCGTCTTCTGGTTTCCGAGGATCTGCGGGATGAGCAGGTGGAGGAAATCAACAAAATGGAAAAGGAAATTGACGGAAAAGAGCAGGCCATTGAAAGTATCTGCGTCCAGCTGCTCTTAAGACAGCAGCCAATGGCGGCAGATCTGCGCCGTATTTCCGCTGCACTTAAGCTGATCACAGACCTTGAGCGCATCGGGGATCAGGCCATTGATATTGCAGAGATTATTCAGACGGGAAGTATCGATATTCCCGTTAAGGGTGTCAGCATCACAGATATGGCGGAGACGGCAATCGAGATGGTAAACAGGAGCGTGGAAGCTTATGTGAACCGCGATCTCCAGCTGGCACGGGAAGTGATAGACAGTGATGACAAGATGGATGCACTGTTTCTGGATGTGCGCAAGGAGCTGAATAACAAGGCTGAGACAGGCGCATTTTCCAGCGATCAGGTGCTGGATCTGCTGATGATAGCAAAATATTATGAGCGGATCGGTGATCACGCGACGAATGTGGCTGAGTGGGTGGAGTTTTCCCTCACCGGTATTCACAGAAACGGGGAGCAGGTACACAATATATTTGCCCCGCAGGATTAAGCACATTCTGATTATAAAAGAGATCAGGCTGTCGCAGGATGATTTCGGATCAATCCTGAGGCAGCTTTTATAATTTTACATAGATTTTACATAAATGCATTATAAAATTTACGTGCCTCCGATATAATACGCATGTATATCTTTTGGATACTAACCGCAAAGGGGCGGCACTGGAGGAGAACGTATGGATATTTTTAACATTTTATCGATGGTTGGAGGTCTTGCACTGTTTTTATACGGAATGCATGTCATGGGAGACGGACTTTCCAAGGCATCAGGCGGACGTCTGGAGAAGATTCTTGAAAAGTTGACATCTAATACAATCAAAGGCGTTTTGCTGGGAGCAGGTGTAACGGCGGTAATCCAGTCTTCATCGGCTACAACGGTTATGGTAGTCGGATTTGTAAACTCCGGCATTATGACACTGCAGCGGGCTGTCGGTATCATCATGGGAGCAAACATTGGTACGACAATTACCTCCTGGATACTGAGTCTCTCCGGCATTGAGGGGGACAGCTTCTTTATCAGGATGCTGAAGCCCACATCTTTTTCACCGATTCTTGCTCTGATCGGTGTTATTATGCTGCTGTTTTCCAAAAAAGAGAAGAAAAAGGACGCAGGCTCCATTCTTGTGGGATTTGCGGTCCTGATGTACGGTATGGAGGCCATGAGCGGAGCCGTGAAACCGCTCGCCAATATTCCGGAATTTACAGAGCTGTTTCTGATGTTTGAAAATCCGGTACTCGGTATGATCGCCGGAGCGGTGCTGACAGCCGTGATCCAGAGTTCTTCTGCATCTGTCGGTATCCTGCAGGCACTGTGTGCTACGGGAGCCGTATCCTTCGGCTCAGCAGTTCCCATTATTATGGGACAGAATATCGGTACGTGTGTGACGGCTCTGATTTCTGCAGTCGGAGCGAAGAAAAACGCAAAGCGGACTGCGTTTGTTCATCTCTACTTTAACCTGATTGGTACGATCGTATTTATGGTGCTGTTCTATGCGGCAAATGCAGTCCTGCATTTTGAATTCCTGAGCGGTGCTGCCAGTGCGGCCGGTATTGCCGTGGTACATACGGTATTTAACGTTTTTGCAACGCTTCTGTGGCTGCCGTTCAACGGTCTTCTGGTGAAGCTTGCCCAGCTTACGGTGCGTGATAAGAAGGAGGAAGAGCGTACTGTTGCGGAATCCATGCAGAGCCTGCAGGCGCTGGATAACCGATTCCTGGATAATCCGGCCATCGCCATTGAGCAGTGCCGTAACGTCTGTGCCCAGATGGCGGGCGTGACAATTGAGGCGCTGGATACTGCAATCACACAGCTTGATACATACGACGAAGGAAAGCTGCAGCAGGTAGTGGAGCAGGAGGATATTGTGGACAAATATGAGGACCGTCTCGGCACGTATCTGGTCCAGCTTGCAGGACGTGAAATGCAGATGCGTGACAGTCATACACTCTCCGTGCTGCTTCACAGTATCGGTGATATTGAGCGTATCTCAGATCATGCTGTCAATATCGTGAAGGCCGCAAAAGAGATTTATGACAAAAATCTTGCCTTTTCCGAGGCCGCGGTAGAGGAGCTTGAGGTATTCTCCTCTGCTGTCAGAGAAGTGGTGCGTGTTTCCATGGAGGCCATGAAGACGGAAGATGCTGCACTTGCATGCTGTGTGGAGCCTCTGGAGGAGGTCATTGATGATCTCAGCGATGAGATGAAAAAGCGCCATATCGACCGGCTCAGGGAAGGCCGGTGTACCATCGAGCTTGGCTTTATTCTGGCAGACCTGACGACGAGCTACAGCAGAATCGCGGATCACTGCTCCAACATAGCAGTCTGCCTGATTCAGGCTGAAAATGACGAGTATGGAAGACACGCATATCTGGATTCTTTAAAAACAGAGGATGACAAATTCTTCAGAAACAAGTATCATGAATATAAGAAGAAATATGTACTGCCGGAGCGTGTCAAGGGAACGCCGAAGGTAGATATGCGCACAAGAATGATGCAGAAGCAGTAATGCCTGGCAGAGTTTGCGCAGAAGCAGGGAAAGCAGGTGATATCATGGCAATGATTTATATTGTGGAGGATGATGAAAATATCAGGGAGATTGAGATGTTCGCGCTGAAGAATGCAGGATACGAGGTTCAGGGATTTGACTGCGCGGCATCCTTTTTCGCCAGACTGAAGGAGAAGATACCGGCGCTGGTGCTGCTGGATATCATGCTTCCGGACGAAGACGGACTGTCAATTGTCAAGAAGCTGCGTTTTGCGGCGGAGACGCGCAAACTTCCGATCATTCTGGCCACGGCCAAGACGACAGAGATCGATAAGGTAAAGGGTCTGGACATCGGGGCAGACGATTATATCACAAAACCCTTCGGTGTCATGGAGCTGATATCACGTGTCAAGGCACTGATGCGCAGAACTCACGGAATGGAGGAGGAGCGGATGATCCGCTTCGGCTCTGTGTTCATGGATGACGAAAAGCGCGCCGTCTACGTGGATGATGTGCCGGTGGAGCTTACCTACAAGGAATATGAGCTCCTGAAGCTGCTCCTGCTCAATGCGGGCATTGTTTCGTCCAGGGATATGATTCTGGACCGGGTATGGGGTACTGACTTTGAAGGAGAATCAAGGACACTTGACATGCACATCAAGACGCTGCGCCAGAAGCTTGGAAGTGCCGGTTCCATGATACGCACCGTTCGCAATGTGGGATATATGCTGACAGGAGAAAACTGAAAATGAAAAAGAAGATTAACACGTATCTTCTGCTCACGGTATTTATCACATTGGTGGCAACCCTCAGTATGGCGGTTGCCATCTTTCATCATATGTACCGGGAACAGGTAATTGGAGATATGCAGACATACACGACGCTGCTGCAAAGCATGGCTTCCTCCGGGGAGGAGCTGGCAGAGCATTATACGAGGCCGGATCCGGAGCTGCGTGTCACGGTGATTGCACAGGATGGAAGTGTCGTGTATGACAGTGAGGCCGGAGGAGCCGCTCTTGGAAATCATGCGGACAGGCCGGAGGTGCAGCAGGCGGAGGAAAGCGGACAGGGATATTCCGTGCGCCATTCTGATACGCTGAACCGCGATATGTATTACTACGCTGTGCGGATGGAGGATGGGGATATCCTGCGTGTGAGCAAGGAGGAAGCAAGCATCTGGGGCATGTTTACGAAGACCACACGGGGAATCGTGGGGATCGGTATTCTGATGTTTGCACTGTGCTTCTTTCTGGCAAGATACATTACCGACGGGATTGTCCGGCCCATTGAGCAGCTGGCGGATGACATTGACGCCATTGACGAGATCCATACGTACGAGGAGCTGGTACCGTTTATTACGACGATCCGCCAGCAGCATGAGGATATTATCAAGAGCGCCAAAATGCGGCAGGAGTTCACGGCAAACGTTTCCCATGAGCTGAAGACGCCTCTGACATCAATCTCCGGGTATGCAGAGCTGATCGAGACGGGAATTGCGGGGGAAAATGAAGTGCGCCGTTTTGCGCGGGAAATTCATCGCAATGCGAAGCGCCTGCTGACTCTGATCAATGACATTATCCGGCTGTCAGAGCTGGATTCCGACCAGAAAGAGGTATCCTACACGGAGGTTGATCTGTATGATATTGCAGAGACGTGTGTGGAGATGCTGAAGCTGAATGCGGAGAACCACGGGATCAAAATTGCGTGTCACGGCTCACGCTGTATGATCCATGCAAATCGTGAAATGATGGAAGAGCTTCTGTTTAATCTGTGCGACAATGCGATCCGATACAACAGGCTGGGAGGCCGCGTCGATGTCATGGTGGGAATGCGCGGGAACCAGACGTATCTGATTGTGCGCGACACCGGTATCGGAATTCCGGAGGAAAGCCAGGAGCGTGTCTTCGAGCGTTTCTACAGAGTGGATAAAAGCCGCTCCAAGCTGACAGGCGGAACAGGCCTCGGACTTGCCATCGTAAAGCATATCGTGGCGCAGCACCATGCCGAGCTGGAGCTGAAAAGTGAGTTTGGCAGGGGAACGGAAATCACGGTACTTTTTCAGGATTAACCTAATCCTTTCTTAAGAATAAAAATGGACTCTTGACTATTATTTGCGAATAGTGCAATATATGGAAGAGAATACTATCTTATGAAGGGCAAGGGACGTAAGTTGAAAAAAAAGAAAAGAAAAGGCGTAAAGATCGCCGTGATTATTATCCTGTGTCTGATTGCGGCCGGGCTGGCTGGGACAGGCTATTATCTGTATGAGCAGGCAAACAGCGGTCTTTTTTTTGAAGAGACAAAACTCAACGGATACGATGTATCCGGAATGACATGCAAAGAAGTGCTCCTGATGCTGGAGAAGGATTACAGCGCTCCGGAGCTTGAGATCAGAGAGCAGGGGGAGACGGCGCTGAGCCTTACTCTGGCGGAGGCCGGTTATACGATTGACCAGATGAAGCTGCTGTCCGGAATCCAGGACTGTATGCGGGAGCAGAACATCGGTCTGCTGTTCAGTCTGATGGAAGGCAATACCTTCGAAGTGGAAATACCGTTTGTTTTCGACGAGAGCACTTTCACAAAAACAGTCAGGGCTGAGAATTTTTCACAGCCGCGTGTTTCCAGCACGGACGCTTCGATGGAATTTAACGGCACAGAATATTATATTGAGCCGGAAACGTACGGAAATGAGCTGGATGATGCGGATCTCCAGGTGATGGTAAAAGACGTTGCGGACCGGCTGACATCCGAGGACAGACCACAGCAGGATGTGCAGATTGATGTGCCGGAATCCTTCTATTTCCTGCCTGCAGTGACGCAGGATGACAGTGAGATGAACCGCACGATGAACATTTACAATGCTTTCTGCAAATCCAAAATCACGCTGCTGTTCGGTGAGGAGAAGGAGACCATCGACTGGTCCACGATCCAGGGCTGGATTGATATGGATGCAGATGAGCCGACCATAGTGGAGGATTACGTGTACGATTATGCGTATGAGCTGGCAGCAAAGTACGATACACTGTACCATTCACGGGAATTTACGACACACGACGGGAATGTGATCACGTTTGAGAGCAGTGATTACGGTTACCGGATTGACAGAGATGCAGAAGCGTCTCAGCTTCTGGCAGATATTGCCGCAAATACCACCGTGGAGCGGGAACCTGTTTATGACGTAAAAGGATATGCGCGAAACGGCAGGGATGATCTCTGCGGCAATTATGTGGAGGTCAGTCTGACGAAGCAGCATCTGTGGCTCTACAAGGGCGGGGAGCTGGTGGTTGAGAGTGATATCGTATCCGGACTTCCGAAGGATGACCGGGAGACGATTACCGGTGTATTCCCGATTCCGTATAAGAAGAGCCCCGAGACGCTCAAAGGTGATACATGGGAGGAGAAGGTGACATTCTGGATGCCGTTCTATGACGGTCAGGGACTGCACGATGCGCCGTGGCGCAGCTCCTTCGGCGGGGAGATCTACAAGACAAACGGTTCCCACGGCTGTGTGAACCTTCCATACAATATCGCAGAGATAATCTACAATACCATCGGTGAAGGGTACGCGATTATTCTGTACAAGTGACAGACGAAACAAAACAGCAACGGGCTGTAACAGAGAAGCGGATATTCGCAGTCCGCTTCTCAGCCAGATCATAACAGAATTACTGATTCACAGACGTGTTATGTCATGCAAAACCAGTTAATTTTAAAAAATTGCAAAATAAAGCCATTACTGGCTTTAAGGCAATCGGAATGAGATTGAATTGTCAAACTACCGTGTCTAATAGGATCAATGCTTCCCTTTTCTTGTCATGTTTAACAGAACCAGGGGATTTGATGTAACACTTGACAAAAATTCCCCATTAAGGATAATATAAATATTAACCTATATCATGGGAGGTATTTGTATGAAGACTCGAATTTGGCTGTTTCTGGCAATCCTCTTCTCCCTGTGCATGAGATGTACGGCGGATCAGATAACGGATTCCACTCCAATCACGTTGGAAGCCGGCGAACATCTGGAACTGAGTGATCAGTATCTGCATGTGCCGTCGGTTCAAATCGGTCAGGAGGCCGTGCTGGACATTCTCAAGGATGGTGAATTGACCATTGATGAAGGCGGGGTTGTAACGCTGGAGAAGAAGGCCGTGATTAACATTCACGGCGCGCTGCATGGTCAGATTGCCGATATTATTATGGGCGAGGAGAGCGAGATCAATGTCTTCCTCTCCGACGGCGCGTTGGTGGATGCTACGCTTCCCGAGGACATGGAAGAACCCTACACCTACTATGGACTGAACATCGTCGGGCTTGATGATCTTGGCAGTATCATCGTGGTCGACGCTGACGGCAACAGGATTTACTTTGGAAACGGTGACAAGACGGACAGCATCGTTGTTCCAGGCGAGTGCTACACGATTATGTACCATACAGGTCCCAACAAAGGCAAACAGCTGAGCTTCATTCTGGATCCGTCCGAACCCTTGAACCTGGAAGAGGCGGTTTCTGAACCTGCGGTCACCGCACAGCTCAGCCTGAAGACGGCAGACGTTACCGAGGCAGACGCAGAGATCCCCTTTACCGTAACGCTGACCAGACCTGCAAGGCGAGAAGCCGTTGTGGCGCTTCAGGTGGGCGATGACCGTTATGCCATTGCCATCGCA
This sequence comes from Lachnospiraceae bacterium, assembly GCA_004557975.1. GTDB lineage: Bacteria > Bacillota > Clostridia > Lachnospirales > Lachnospiraceae > Choladousia. The sequence continues at coordinate 504 of SFEV01000010.1, read as the reverse complement.
GCCGGGGCTAAATCGGGCAGCATCAGTATTGCAAATAACAACGCCGAGGATCCGTACATCGATGCAGACAGTCTGTCCGCTACCGTCAGAGGTATTTCTGGCGGCGGTTTTGATCGTGTGGATTTCTCAGGTGCGAGCGCAACGGCAAACATTGCGGATACTATTGATACCACCATTGTTTCCCTCTCTGCATCCGATATCAAAGAGAACGAAGCGAAAGTGACCTTCACCGTGAACCTGTCCAACGCGGCGCAGACGGATGCAACGGCAACGGTGAGCGCAGGAGGCAAGGCATATGCTGTCGGCATCCCTGCCGGAGCGACCAGCGGCAGCGTTGATGTACCCAATCCGAACACAGAAGATGTGTATCTCGACGAAAGCACGCTGACGGCCACGGTCACCGGTATCACCGGCGGCAACTTCGAGGCGGTGGATTACAGCAGTGCTACCGCAACGGCGACCATTTGCGACACCATTGACACCACCACAGTCACTCTCTCCGCC
>SFEV01000100.1 GCA_004557975.1 Lachnospiraceae bacterium | reverse complement strand
GATTGGGTTTGAAGGTTCCAAAGCAAAAGAACTGCTGCGTGAAATCGGTCTGGGCAACCAAACACTGACCTTTGATGCAAACTGCGGAGAACAGCTGCTGTCTTACATCAATCGTATTTTAAACTGCGAACTGACAGGTATCGAACAGGAGCTCTATCTTCAAGCGCAGCTGTTTCACTTCTTATCCTGCCTGTCTCATGATTTTTCAACAAATCCCAATTTCTTTCAGCGTGACAAGCAAAACTATTATGTCCGGGCCGCTGAGGAATTTATCTGTGCGCATTTTTCGGAGGATATCAAGGTTCAGGATATTGCGGATGCCATCGGTATCAGCCGAAGCTATCTGACCATTTTGTTCCAGAATATTCTGCATTTATCTCCTAGTGATTATCTTTCTGATTTTCGAATCACCCGCGCCCATGAACAGCTGCAGATTACCGATACACCGATCACAAAAATCTCCGAGAATGTGGGATACCAGAATCCGCTTGTGTTCACGCGGGCGTTCAAGAAGAAGATAGGTTTGACTCCTTCCCAGTACCGAAAATCTGTCCGGGAGGAACGGAAAATAAGCATTGAACAGATGCGAAGGAAAAAATAACCCTTCCAGGATAACAACAAAAAGTATTGTTTTTTGTTCATTGTTCCAGTAAATTTTTGTTGGTATTTTTGTTAAAATCCCGTCTGTTTCATGTTTTATTTCCTTTTTGTTGTATAAATTATACATTTTTCCCTCGGTAAGCAAAAGTAACTGGCGTTTTATTTACCATACTTTTTGTTTACTCAATGAAAAACAAAAAATCCGTTTTTTTGTGAGTTTGCATAGTTTTAGTAAATATTGTAAAAATCGGCACGTGAGCCCCATCTGCACGGACATTTAGCCCCAGCGTATCGGAGAAATAGCTCCACCTTGCCGGCCAATAGCTCCACACTTAACAGTTTCCTCTATAATAAATTTGGCACGGGATAATATCCGTGACTACTATTGTTGGAGGTCCTGAAAATGGTGGACTACCGAGAAATCCTGAGGCTGGATAGCCTCAAAAGCAGCCAGCGATCTATTGCGGCGGCTGTAAGCAGTTCCAGACATACCATTCGAGATGTGCTTGCGGCAGCCAAAGAAAAGAACATTAGCTGGCCCATTGACTCAGACATAACGAATCTGGAGCTGGAACAGATTCTTTTCCCGGACAGGTGCAGGAATTCCTGCCTGTATGTTGAGCCGGACTATCCCTATATTCACCGTGAGTTGGCAAAGCGGGGCGTGACCATGACACTGCTGTGGGAAGAATACTGCAACAAATGTCACTCAGAAGGTTGCACTCCATACCAGTCCACTCAGTTCGGTGAGAAGTACCGGAAGTGGGCAAGGGTAACAAAAGCTACCATGCGTATTCAGCACAAGCCTGGAGATGCCATGGAAGTCGACTGGGCAGGCGATACGATTCCGGTATTTGACCCGGTAACTGGTGAGGAATCGGCAGCATATCTGTTCATTGCTGTGCTGCCCTGTAGCTGCTTCATCTATGCTGAAGCCTGTTCAGATATGAAAACAGAGAACTGGTTGCTGTGCCACGTTCATGCCTACAGATACTTCGGCGGTGTTGCCCGACTGCTGATTCCAGATAATTGCAAGACTGGTGTAGTTTCTAACACTCGCTATGATACAATCCTGAACCGCAGCTATCATGAGCTGGCAGAGCATTACGGTACAGCTGTTGTCCCAGCCAGAGTTCGCAAACCAAAGGATAAATCCCACGCAGAAGGTTCTGTCCGTTTTGCAGAAACATGGATTATTGCTGCTTTGCGTAACCAAAAGTTCTTTTCAATCAGAGAAGTGAAAACCGCTGTTGCACAGAAGCTGGAGGAACTGAATAACAGGCCCTTCAAACAGCGTACCGGCACTCGCCGAAGCGCCTACCTGGAGGAAGAAAAAGAATTTATGCTGCCGCTGCCTACCAGTGATTTTGAGCCTGCGGTGTGGTCTGCAGCTAAGGTGACTAACGATTATCTCGTCTCAGATGGGCGGAATAAGTATTCTGTTCCCTGCAATCTGATTGGAGAACGGGTAGATATTCGTGTTACACAGAACATTATGGAGGTATTTTACCACGGAAGCCGGGTGACATCTCATCTACGGCTTCAGACGGTTCAGCGTGATCCGGTTGTCAAACCGGAACATATGCCGCCGGAACACCGGAAGTACCTAAACTACAACGCAGACAGCTTCAAGATGTGGGCAGCTACAGTTGGGCCTATGACCAGCAAAGTGATCCAGCATTTTCTCACTGCCGGAAAAGCTCCGGAGCAAGGCTACAAAACCTGTGCCAGCCTGATGAAACTGGAAAGTCGTTACAACGCAGAACGGTTGGAAAATGCCTGCAAATGTATACTGGAATACAGTTCTATGCCCTCTGTCCGCAACATAAGCAGCATTTTGAAGAATGGGCAGGACAAGCTGCTTGTGCCGAAGGATGAAACGAATACCAGAGAAGCAAACAGTTACGGAATCACCCGTGGCGCTGCTTACTTCCGCAAGGGAGGTAAACAGAAATGACTACTCAGGCTACTGTGGATATGCTGCGAAATATGAAAATGAGCGCAATGGCAACGGAATTGGAAAGGCAGCTGACCGATTCTGATTTTCATGATCTTGGTTTTGAGGAACGTCTCAATCTTCTGGTTACTGCGGAATGGAACCGCAGGCAGGGCAACAAAGTGAGTCGCCTTGTGAGAAACGCTCATTTCTCTGCACCTAATGCTGCCATTGAAGAGATTGAATACTTCGAGGACAGGAAACTGGACAAAGCACAGATGCTGCGCTTCTCTACCTGTCAATTCATTGAGGACGGCCACCACATTATTCTCAAAGGTGCGTCCGGCAACGGCAAGACCTACATTGCCTGTGCTTTGGGAAATGCTGCCTGCCGCCGTTTCAAATCTGTTCGCTATGTGCGGATGCCTGAGTTACTGGACGAATTAAGCATCGCCAGAGGCTGTGGAGAATTACAGAAGGTTCTGAAAGCTTACAAGAAAATTGAACTTCTGATCATTGATGAGTGGCTGATCCGTAGTTTGAATCCCCAGGAATCCTACGATTTGCTGGAAATTGTAGAGGCCAGATGCGGACAGAAGCCCAGCCGATCTATCATTTTCTGTACTCAGTACGAAACAGAGGGTTGGTACAGACGGATCAACCCTGACCCGGAAAGCGACAGCCCCATCTCTGAGGCGATTATGGATCGCATCATCCACAACGCTTACGATGTCATGGTTGGGGGCAGAATTTCTATGAGGGAACGCCACGGCTTAAACAGCGCCCAGAATAGCGAATGACCATAATGAACTGATTCACCAGTTTTATAACTGACTACTTACTCGCTAAGTAACTCTAACAGTCTGCCAGAGTTGGTTATGCCGGTTCTGGCAGACTGAAAACTAGGGCGGTTTGTATCCCGCAGGGTGGGGCAAGCCTCCGGTAAGGTGGGGCTGAATCTCCGGCAGGCTGGAGCTGAAACTCCGTGCAAGGTGGTCTACGCGGACGAGATTTACAAAT
>SFEV01000048.1 GCA_004557975.1 Lachnospiraceae bacterium | reverse complement strand
AATTGATGTGGATAACCCATTCAAAAATAGACAGAATGGTGAAAAAAGCATTTTTATAATATCGGCAGGCTAAAAGATATATTTACCTTTCAAGGCTGGTTGCATGATCGGTGTCTTGCCAATACAGGTAAAATCGTATATAATCAGACCATATATCGACCGGGAGTATTTCCGGCCTGAGCTATGGTCTTCGGCAGAATGCCGGAGATTCCGGATACAGGTTTACAGTAAATTTAGCCGAAGTAGTTATTCGGTTATGAGCAAGCAGTGAGCGGATTGTAAATATCCGCCTGACGCAGGGGAGAATGTGGGGATGGAAACAGACAGCCGGGAATCGAAACAGGGAAGACCGGAGAGCGGCAGAAGAGGCGCACAGATATATACAGGAGAGAACTATACTCCGGAGCGCCAGACAAAGCAGAGAAGAATAGGCAGTCTGGTGCAGAGCGAGCAGGATGCGGACAGTCGTGAAAATCAGACAGACGGTGAGCGCCGTGTGCGGCAGCGGGAGCAAAGCAGGGAGACAAAGCGCCGTCAGACACGGCAGGCGCAGCGTGCAAAATCAGTGCACCATTCCGGATCGCAGGGGCCTTTTGAGGAGGCGGAGAATCGTCCGGTGCAGCCGGGAAGCTGGAAAGAAAAATTGAGAGAGCGCAGAAGAAAAAGGCTGCGCCGCATATTTCTTGCACTGGGCTGTGTAATGGTGACTGCCTACACAGCCGCAGCCGTATATTTCAGTTTTCATTTTTATGAGGGAACAATGATTTACGGTATAGACTGCAGTCAGATGACCGCAGAGGAGGCAAAGCTGGAGGCTGCAGATAAGCTGGGGGATTATGTTTTACAGATCCGGGAAAGAGAAAACCGGACGGAGCAGATTACTGCCGCACAGATCGGTCTTACTTTTGTGGATAATAACAGTATAGACAGGATGATGAAAGCACAGCGTTCCTATATCTGGCCTGTTATGATCCTGATGGAGAAATCACAGCTGGCGTCAGTGGCATTTTCCTATGACAGGGATCGCGCAAAGGAAGCACTGGAATCCCTGGACTGTATGGATGAACTGCTTTCTGTTGCGCCGCAGGATGCTTACATTGCACCGACGGATACGGGGTTTGAAGTCGTGGACGAGGTAATGGGAACGACACTTGATCCGGAAAAGACACTGGATGCTGTGCTGGCTGCACTGGATCGGGGAGAGGAAAGCATTTCTCTGGAAGAGAAGGAGTGTTACGTCAATCCGGAAATCTATCATGACAATGAGGAGCTGGTGAAAGATACGACAGCCATGAGTGAACTGGCAAGAGCCAGTATCATATATGATTTCGGCGATCGTCAGGAAATTGTAAATGCGTCTGTGATTGAGGACTGGATTGTGGAGCTGGCAGACGGAAGCTTCGTAATTGATGATATGTGTGTGACACAGTTTGTGGAAGAGATGGCCGCCAAATATGATACCTTTGGTCTGACAAGAGAGTTTTATACGTCGCTCGGCACGACTGTGACGCTGACAGGCGGAGACTACGGCTGGTGTATGGATCAGGAAGCGACGATTGTTGATCTGTTGAATGCGCTGGCAAGCGGATACCGGGGAACTATGCAGCCTGAATACATTTATACGGCAATGAGCCGCGATACCAATGATATCGGATATACATACGTGGAAATCTGCATATCGCAGCAGCGTATGTGGTGTTACGAGAATGGAACATGTATTGTGGATACACCTGTTGTGACGGGAAATCCGAACAAAGGAAATGCGACGCCCTCCGGTGGAGTCTGGGCGATTGATGCGAAGAAACGCGATGCCATTCTGGAAGGTGAGGGCTATGAGGCACCGGTGGATTACTGGATGCCGTTTAATGGAGATGTCGGAATTCATGACCTGAAGTCACGGGCATATTTTGGAGGCACCATTTATCTGTCAAACGGCTCCCATGGCTGTGTCAATACGCCGTACGAGCAGGTGAAGATGATTTACAATGCCGTATCGATCGGTACACCGGTTATTGTCTATGAATAGACTGTATACAATTTAGCACTTTACTATGCCATAATTGCATGCTATAATCTAAAATTATTTACATCCGGAGTGTTGAATTGTCTGGAAGGAGCGATGCCTGTTATGGGAAAGAAAAAAAAGCAGGATAAAAAAAAGCTGGAAAAGAAGCTGGAAAAGAAGCCGGAGAACAAACTTCAGGATAAAAAGAAGCAGGAAAAAAAGCCGGAGAAAAAGCTCCAGGACAGAAAAAAACAGGAAAAAAAACAGGAAAAAAAGTCGGAGAAAAAGCTTCAGGACATAAAAGCAGAGAAGAAACTGTCGGAAATGGAGCAGGCATACAGGGAAGAAGCGCAGATAATATCCCGGGATCAGGAATCTCCGGAAGTACAGGAAGCAGAATCCGATTTACTGTCTCTGAAAGATGCGGAGGCAGCAGCCATTTTCCGGGCGCTGGGAGATGAGATCCGGATGCAGATCCTTGATCTGCTGCAGGAACGTGAACTGTGCGGATCAGAGCTTCTTCAGTCTGTGGATATTGTACAGTCCACGCTGTCACACCACATGAAGACACTCACGGAATCCGGTATTGTGAAATGGAGAAAAGAAGGAAAAAAAACGTATTACTCGATTCAGAGTGAAATCTGGAACAAGGTAATTTCTTATATCAGGAAATGGAGCTGAAGATATGGGAATACGCAGATACTGTGAACAGTGCGGCATGGCACTGTCTGACACAGCGAAATTCTGTGAAAACTGCGGAGCCCGTGTTCCGCAGGCGGCAAAACCGTTGCAGGAGGGACGCCCGCAGCGCAGATCCGAGGAACTGTCGCAGGAGAGACGCCCGCAGCGCAGAGCAGACGAACCGCCGCAGATGAATCGTCCGCAGCCCGGGGCAGGTGCTGCGGAACAGAACAATCAAATGACAGGACAGACTTCCCGCAGCCGCCGCCCGCGTGCACCGTATGAGGACGTGCCGGAATGGCAGATCCGGCAGAATTCTCAGGGCAGAGATTTGTATGCAAACGGAAGCAGCAATGGCGGTATCGAATACAGAGAGCCGGGAAGATATCATAATGACTCCGGATACCGGGAACCGCAGAGAATGGAGCGGCAGAGACGGTACCGTCAGGAGGAACTGGAACATGACTGGCAGCAGTCATGGGAGAGAGAGATGGATGATGAAGAAGAACAGGGCTTTACGGCAGTCCAGTATCTTCTGATTGGAATTGCAGTTGTGCTGCTGATGGTGCTGGTGGGTTTTGGTGTTTACTGGATGCTGGGAAGGAGCACGGGAAACAGCTCCCGGAACAGAAATCAGAACAGCGCCGCGACGGAGGCAGTACAGTCGGATCGCACAGCCGTCGGGACCGAAGAGCAGATTACGATTCTGGATGATACGCGGGATAAAGAGACAGAGGCACAGACAGCTGCTGTGACGCAGACTGAGCGGCAGACGGAGACTGCAGTGCAGACCGAGACGGAGCCTGCAGAGGATATCGTATTGAATTACTCAGAGTTTTCTGTAACGCTTCCAGGTACCTGGAAAGGAAAATACGGTATTACCCAGTCGACAGATTCTTATATATTTTACCAGCAGGCCTCGAAGGCAAGAGGCTATGGCGGTACGCTGTTTACGATCAGCAGGTATACGGATACCACGTATAAACAGCTTCTGAATTATGATGTGATCGGAACCGGAAACGGAACAGCGTTTATATACCAGCTTCCGACGGATGTGCAGTATGCATCTGACGATCAGTCGGCGGCGGACGAGTACAGGGCGATGGCGCAGGAGCTTACCTGGATCAGAAGCAATCTGAAAATGCTTGTATCAGGTGAAGGTCCGAAAGAGACGGAGCCTGAACCCATCGAAATCCTCGATGAGGGACAGCAGGATTACAGCGGAGGATATATTCCGGAAAGTTCCCAGCGTGCAATTACGGATGCTGATGTGGCCGGAATGTCCTATGACGATATGCAGATGGCAATTAATGAAATATATGCCAGACACGGAAGGATTTTTCAGACGGAGGAAATTGCGAATTATTTCAACAGCCAGTCATGGTACCAGGGTACTGTGACGGCAGAAAATTTCAGCGAGAGTGTTTTCAGCTCGGTGGAAAGCCAGAATATCCAGTTCCTTCTTCAGAAAATGGGAACTCAATAACAAGTTGTCGAACCTTCGTGGAGGGGCAACACAGCTGGGAAGAGGAGGAAACGTATGGTGCGAAACGATGTTGACAGAAAAATAAGGGATATCAAGCTTGCTGAGCTTGTAAAATACTGCATGATTTCAGGGGCACTTGACCTGAATCTGTATGAGGAGTATGACGTAAAACGTGGACTGCGTGAATCAGATGGTAAGGGTGTTCTGACAGGTCTTACGGAGATTTCTGACGTGGTGGCATTCCGGACAGAGAACGGAAAGAAAATACCGCAGGAAGGCCAGCTCTATTTTCAGGGCTATAATATCATGGATCTGAAAGAGGGCTTTAAGACAAGAAAATTCAACTTCGAGGAGATTATTTATCTGCTTCTGTTCGGTGCACTTCCCAACAAGCAGCAGCTTCAGTCCTTCATCGAAATTCTGAGTCAGTACCGTGAGCTTCCAAACAAGTTTGTGCGGGATGTCATTATGAAAGCACCGAGCATGGATGTCATGAATGCACTGCAGAAGAGTGTTCTGACATTGTACTCCTATGACGAGAATCCGGACGATATTACGATCCCTAACGTCCTGAAGCAGAGTCTGTCTCTGATTGCCACTTTCCCGCTGATTTCCGTGTACGCATATCACTCCTATCAGCACTATCACAATGACAAGAGTCTGGTCATCCGCTATCCGGACGCTGAGCTGTCCACTGCAGAGAATATTCTCAGAATTCTGCGTGCCGACGGTCAGTATACGGAGCTGGAGGCGCGTGTGCTTGATATCTGCCTCGTGATTCATGCAGAGCACGGCGGTGGTAACAACTCCACATTCACGACACACGTTGTCTCATCGACAGGTACGGATACGTATTCAGCAGTGGCCGCTTCTCTGGGCTCTCTGAAGGGACCGAAGCACGGCGGTGCAAACCTGAAGGTAGAGAACATGTTTGAGGATATCAAGGCGAATGTCCATAACTGGAGTAATGAGGATGCTATCCGTGATTACCTGCTGAAAATTATCAACAAAGAGGCCTTTGACAGAACAGGTCTGATTTACGGTATGGGCCATGCGGTTTATACGCTGTCCGATCCGCGTGCCGTCATTCTGAAAGAATACGCGCGCTCTCTGTCCATCGAAAAAGGCCGTGTGGATGAATTTGAACTGTACAATACGGTAGAGCGCATTGCGTCGGATCTTCTGACAAACCGCAAGAATCTGCATAAGCCGATCTGCTGCAACGTGGACTTCTACAGTGGATTCGTTTATTCCATGCTGGGCATTCCGAAGCAGATGTTTACACCGATCTTTGCGATTTCCAGAATTGCAGGATGGAGCGCGCACCGGATCGAGGAGCTGGTAAACGAAGGAAAGATTATCCGTCCGGCTTACAAATACGTAGGACACCACAGAGAGTATGTGGATCTGGAGGACAGAAAATAAACAGAAAATACACAGATGTACAAGGGGCTGCCGCGTGAAGGCTCAGGAGAAAACGCGGCGGCCCTCTTATTTTTACTTTGAATCACCGGTGCAGGATAACATGAATCATATAAAACGTTCCCCAAAGTTATAACCATAAAATTTTTATAAAGTCATTGCAGGTTGCAGTACACACTTGTAAAATATACTATTAGACAGAAACACTGTGACACAATACAGTTAAGAGGAGGGACATTCATGTCCGAAGCATTTGTAAAGCTGGAGAATGTTACCAAAATATACCGTATGGGTGAAGTGGAGATTCATGCGGTGGATGGAATTGATTTTGAGATAAACAGAGGGGAATTTGTCGTGATTGTGGGCCCCAGCGGTGCCGGGAAGACAACGGTGCTGAATATTCTCGGGGGCATGGACACGGCAAGCACGGGAAAGGTACTGGTGAACGGGCACGATATCGCTAAGTACAGCCAGAAGAAGCTGACAGGATACCGCAGAGATGATATCGGCTTTGTTTTTCAGTTTTATAACCTGGTCCCGAATCTGACAGCACTGGAGAATGTGGAGCTGGCCATGCAGATCTGCAGGAATCCTCTGGATGCCAGGGAAGTCCTGAAGGAGGTCGGGCTGTCGCAGCGTATGGGCAATTTCCCTGCGCAGCTCTCCGGAGGCGAACAGCAGCGTGTTTCCATAGCGAGGGCGCTGGCCAAGAATCCGAAGCTGCTGCTGTGCGATGAGCCTACCGGTGCGCTCGATTACCAGACAGGAAAAGCTATTCTGAAGCTTTTGCAGGATATGTGCCGTGAAAAAGGGATGACGGTGATTGTGATTACTCACAATTCAGCGATCACACCGATGGCAGACCGTGTGATCAAGATTAAGAACGGGCGCGTTTCTGATACATATATGAATGAAAATCCGGTTCCGGTGGAAACCATTGAATGGTAGGGGATGCGAAAAGCTATGAAGAAAAAAGCACTGAAAAAAGAATTTCGGATGGAAATAAAAAAGAGCCTGAACCGTTTCCTTTCTATTTTTTTCATTGTTGCCATGGGTGTCGCTTTTTTTACCGGGATTCAGGCTTCTGCACCGGATATGCGTGTTACGGAAGATTCGTATTTCGATAACAGCAGTCTGATGGATTTCCGGGTAATCGGTACGATGGGACTGACCCAGGGAGATCTGGAGGCCCTTGGTGACATAGACGACATTGAGTACGTCGAGGGCTGCTATATGGAGGATGTATACTGCGGGGAGGATGATGCAAAAGAGGTCCTTCACGTGGAATCGCTGCCTGAGAAGGTGAATCAGGTGACAGCAGAGGCGGGCAGTCTTCCGACGAAGCCGGGAGAGTGTTTCCTCGATGCGGAATATGCTCAGAAGAAGGGATATGAGCCTGGTGATGTTATTGAAATTACAGTCTCTTCCGAAGAGGACAGCAGTCTGAGACACAGGAAGTATACGGTCAGTGGCTGCGGTTCCAGTCCTGCATACATAGCCTTTGAGAGGGGGACGACGACGCTTGGTACCGGCTCCGTTTCCGGTTTTGCATACGTTGTGCCGGAGGAATTTGATGCGGAAGTGTACAGCGTGGCGTATCTTCTTGCAGCCGGGGCCAGGGAGAAAATGGCGTATACAGAGGAATATGACAATCTGATTGACCAGGTGTATGATCGTATTGACGGAATTTCAGATGCCCGGTGTGAGATCCGGTATGATGAAGTGATGGCGGATGCCACAGAAACGCTGGACGATGCAAAGAAGGAGGTCGAAGACGGAAAGCAGGAACTTGAGGACGCGAAGCAGGAGCTGACAGATGCGGAATCTGAGGCAGAGTCGGAGCTGTCTGAGGCAGAATCAGAGCTTACGGAAGGCGAAGCGGAGCTGGCTGACGGAAAACAGGAGCTGGAGGATGCCAGAGCCGAGGTGGAGAATGGAGAAAAAGAGCTGGCCGACGGGGAGCAGGAGATTACAGACAATGAGGTCACCCTTGATGATGCGAGATCACAGATTGCTCAGGCCAGGGCACAGCTCAATGAGGGTGAGTCAGAGTATCAGGCAGGCCTGAAGGAATATAAGAAGCAATCGGGATCTGCACAAAAAGAGCTGGATGCGGCACAGAAGCAGATTGATCAGGGCAGAGAACAGGTAGAATCAGGATGGCAGGAATACAACCAGAACCTTGCTGTGATAGAAGACGGAGAGAGTCAGCTGGCGGCAGCAGAGCAGCAGCTGGCCGAGGGGCAGGCAGCATTTGATGCCTCATATGAGAGTACGAAGGCACAGCTGGATGCCGGGCAGGCACAGTATGATGCCGGTGCGGCACAGCTGGCGGAAGGACAGGCGGCTTACGAGCAGGGAGCATCAGAGCTGGCAGCACAGCAGCAGGCGTACGGGGAAGCCAGGATGCAGCTGGATCAGGGATGGACACAGTATCAGTCCGGAATGGAGCAGCTGGCGGCAGGACAGGCCGAATACGACTCCGCAGCATCAAAGGTGGATCAGCTTCGAAGCCAGTATGAAGCGGCAGCCGCGAAGGTAACGGAGGTTCAGAACGCTTATGATGCAGCAGCAGCAGGTGCGCAGCAGCTTAGAGAAGCGTACGAGGCAGAGCCGGACAGGATTGCGGCACTGCAGAGTGCATATGAAAATGATGTGAAGACGGCAGCTTCCCTGCGCACACAGCAGAAGACTGCGGAGACAGCAAAGAAAGATGCAGAAGCCGCAGCGCAGGCAAAGGCAGAAGAAAAGGAAGCAAAAGCACAGGAGAAGACCAGTGCGGAGAAAGAGCTCTCCGATGTCAGAGAGCAGATACAGGCTTCAACGGACGAGACGGAAAAAGAAAAACTGCTTCAGAGGCAGACAGAGCTTGAGTCCAGGATAGATACACTCTCCGGCGAGATACAGGCACTGGAAGGCTCCATTTCTGACCTGAACGGACAGGCCGCAGCCAGGGGGCAGGAGGCAGCATCGGCAGCAGATCAGGCGGCTGCGATTGAGAGCGGGCTTGGCGCCCGGAAGCAGGAAATAGACAATGCAAACGCCTCTTTGCCGGCAATGAAACAGGCGGCGGACGATGCGGCGGCGGCTCTTCCCGGGATGCAGGCGGCTCTGGAGAGTGCCAGTGCAGGGAGCGCAGAACTGAAAGCGGCATACGACAATGCCAGCGGGCAGCTTGCTCAGCAGAAAAAGCTTCTTGATGATACAGGATCACAGCTGGCGGCGGTGAAAGCCGACCTTGACCAGAAAGAAGCCGGGATGTCCGAATGGAAATCACAGCTTGATGCCGGAGCTTCCCAGCTGGCCGCCCAGAAGCAGACGATGGATGCGGCACAGCAGCAGCTCGCAGCCACAAAGCAGCAGCTTGACGATGGATACGCTCAGCTTGCAGCGGCAAAGGCCGAGCTGGAAGCCGGAAAGGCAGAGCTGGAGCAGAAGAAGGCCCAACTGGCATCCGGCAGAGCGGCTCTGGAGGAAGCAAAGTCGACTCTGGAGACTTCAGAAAAGCAGCTGAAGGCATCACAGAAAAAGGTGGATGATGGAAAAGCTGAGCTGGAGCAGGCGAAAAAGAAGCTGACTTCCGCGCGGCGTGAGCTGGATCTGGGCTGGGCAAAGCTGAATGCTTCCCAGGCCCAGCTTGCAGATGGAGAACGGCAGCTTTCCGATGCCAGGACCCAGCTCTCTGACGCACGCAGCGAGCTGGCTGACGCAAGGCAGCAGATTGCGGACGCGGAGAAAGAGATTGCCGAGAATGAGCAGAAGCTCAAAGATGGCTGGGAAGACTATGAGGAGGGCAGGCAGGAAGCTCAGGAAAAGATAGACGAGGCTAGGCAGAAGATTGAAGATGCTGAAAAAGAGCTTCTGGATGCCGAGAAGGAGATTGCGGATGCTGAGAAGGAGCTGGCTGATCTCAGGAAACCCAGGTGGTACGTGGATGACCGGACTGCACTCCCTGATAATCTGGGCTATGGCGAAAATGCCGACCGTATGTCTAACCTGGCTCAGGTATTCCCTGTGATATTCTTCCTCGTGGCGGCTCTGATCAGCCTGACCACAATGACGCGAATGGTTGAGGAAGAGCGGACGCAGATCGGAACGATGAAGGCTCTGGGCTACAGCAAGCTGGACATAGCCGGGAAATACATGAAATATGCGTTTCTGGCGACCATCGGGGGAAGCGTTTTCGGTACGCTGTTCGGGGAAAAGATATTCCCGTGGGTAATTATCAATGCATATGGCATTATGTATCAGCATCAGCCGGAAATTATTATTCCGTATAATTTAAAATTTGCAGTGATCGCCACAGGAGCGGCACTGTTCTGCACACTTGGCGCAACACTGGCCGCCTGCTACAGGGAGCTTCAGGAGGTTCCGGCTCAGCTAATGCGTCCTCCGGCACCGAAGGACGGAAAACGCGTATTTCTGGAGCATCTTCCGTTTTTGTGGCGAAGAATCGGATTTACCTGGAAGGCCACGATCCGGAATCTTGTCCGGTACAAAAAGCGGTTTTTCATGACAATCATCGGAATCGGCGGATGTATGGGCCTGTTGCTTGTAGGATACGGTCTGCGTGATTCCATCATGGATATCGGTCGCCTGCAATTCAGTGAGCTGCAGATGTACGACGCGATGGTAGTTCTGGATACGGATTCACCCAAAGAGGAGCAGGATGAGGTATACGATATGGTGGCAGGAGACTCACGTATCTCCGCATCCGGGAAGTTTTACATGCAGCGTCAGGAAGTCCGGACCGGTGAAAAGACAGGAAAGGAATGGGCTGCATACGTATACGTGCCGGAGCATATGGAGAGTGCGGACGATTTCTTATGCTTCAGAAAGCGAGGTACAGAGGAGACATACGAACTGACCAACGAAGGCGCCATCATAACAGAGAAGATAGCAAAAGAGCTGGGTATTGAAGCAGGAGATACGATTGTTCTGGAGCAGGAGGATGGAGATGCAGTCACGATACCGATTGCAGACATCTGTGAAAATTATCTGTACCACTATATTTATTTATCCCCGGTCCTTTATGAACAGATATACGGCGAAGCACCGGAATATAACAGCATTTTCTTCCGCAGTCCCGGAGAAGAAGACGAAGTGGAGGAAATCGGAGGAAAGCTGCTTGTCAGCGATGCGGTGCTGAACATCACATATACGAGAACGATGGAAGCACAGGTGGACAATATGCTTGGCGCGCTTGATCTTGTTATTATTGTGCTGATCATATCGGCAGGAATGCTCGCATTCGTGGTTCTGTACAACCTGAACAATATCAACATCAATGAGCGCAGGCGGGAGCTTGCCACACTTAAGGTACTGGGATTTTACAATGGTGAGGTGGCATCGTACGTATATCGTGAAAATATTCTGCTCACTGTCATCGGTGCCGCCCTCGGTATTTTGATCGGCAAGGTGCTTCATATGTATATTATCACGACTGTCGAGGTTGACACCTGTATGTTTGGCCGTAACATCAACCTCCAGAGTTTTGTGATCGGCACACTGTTTACATGCCTTTTCTCCATCATCGTGAATTTTGCCATGTATTTTAAGCTGAGGAAGATCGATATGGTGGAATCGCTGAAGAGCATTGAATAACGGGCTTGCAGATAGCCATGCAGGCCACAGACCGCCTGCCGGGGCAGGCTCGTGTCTGTGGCTGAATGGGCGCTCCGCCCATTCCTGAGAATAAAAAAACTGAAGTAATCATAAAATACTTTGGAATGATATAAAATAATCGCTTCGCAGATGAGAAATAACTGGACGAATACAGGAAAAAAGTGTATGATAAAAAGTACAGAATCTGCTGCAGAAAATGTTTTTTGCAATGGGATAATGAAGGAGGAAAACTATGTTAGAAGAACTGAAAAAACAGGTGTATGAAGCTAATATGGAACTCCCGAAAAGGGGCCTTATTACTTATACATGGGGGAATGTCAGCGGAATTGACCGTGAGACAGGATATTTTGTAATCAAGCCGAGCGGTGTTGACTATGATGTCCTGACACCGGACGACATGGTAGTTATGGACCTTGAGGGCAACAAAATCGAAGGAAAATACAAACCGTCTTCCGATACGCCGACACATATCGAGCTGTATAAAGCATTCCCGGAGGTTGGCGGCATTGTTCATACACATTCTCCGTGGGCTACATCCTGGGCACAGGCCGGAAGAAGCATTCCGTGCTACGGAACAACACATGCAGACTATATGTACGGTACAATCCCGTGTGCGAGAAGCCTGACAGATGAGGAAATCAACGGCGAGTACGAGAAGAACACAGGTCTTGTTATTATCGAGACATTTAAGAATGCAGGTATTAACCCGATCTACGTTCCGGCAGTTCTCTGCAGCAATCATGGACCGTTTACATGGGGTAAGGATGCATCAGAGGCAGTGCACAACGCAGTGGTTCTCGAGGAAGTTGCAAAGATGGCATGCCAGACAGAGCTGATCAATCCGCGCGTAACTCCGGCTCCGGATGCAATCAAGGAAAAACATTTCATGAGAAAACACGGCGCAAATGCTTATTACGGACAGTAAGGGCAGAGTGTATTTATAGAATATAGAAAGGAACTATCCATTATGACGACACTGGAATTACAGAAAATGGCGAACGAAGTTCGTAAAGGTATCGTAACAGCCGTTCACAGCGCTAAGGCCGGCCATCCGGGCGGATCTCTTTCAGCTGCTGATCTGTTTACATATCTGTATTTTGAAGAAATGAATATTGATCCGAAGGATCCGAAGAATCCGGACAGAGACCGTTTCGTTCTCTCCAAGGGACATACGGCTCCGGGCTACTATTCTGCAATGGCTCACAGAGGATATTTCCCGGTGGAGGATCTGACGACTCTGCGTAAGATCGGTTCTCACCTTCAGGGACATCCGTGTATGCAGCATATCGCAGGTATTGATATGTCCTCAGGTTCTCTGGGACAGGGTATCTCTGCTGCAGTAGGTATGGCACTTGCAGGAAAGATGGACAACAAGTCCTACCGTGTATATACACTTCTCGGTGACGGCGAGATCCAGGAAGGCCAGGTTTGGGAGGCTTCCATGTTTGCAGGTCACAGAAAGCTGGACAACCTTGTAGTGATCGTTGACAACAACGGACTTCAGATCGACGGAAACATCGCCGATGTATGTTCCCCGTATCCGATCGACAAGAAATTCGAAGCATTCAATTTCCATGTAATCAACGTTGCTGACGGAAACGATATGGAGCAGCTTGCAGCAGCATTTGCAGAAGCAAAGACTGTTAAGGGAATGCCGACAGCCATCATCATGAAGACTGTAAAGGGCAAAGGTGTTTCCTTCATGGAGAACCAGGCATCCTGGCACGGAGTTGCTCCGAACGATGAGCAGTACGCAATTGCCATGGCAGATTTAGAGAAAGTGGGGGAAGCATTATGTCAGAAGTAAAGAAAATTGCAACGAGAGAAAGTTACGGAAACGCACTGGCTGAACTCGGTGCAGAGCATGACAATCTGGTAGTTCTGGATGCTGACCTTGCAGGCGCTACAAAGACAGGCGTATTTAAGAAAGCATTTCCGGAGAGACATATCGACTGCGGTATCGCAGAGTGTAACATGATGGGCATTGCAGCAGGTCTTTCCACCACAGGAAAAGTTCCGTTCGCAAGTACATTCGCAATGTTCGCAGCAGGAAGAGCCTTTGAGCAGGTAAGAAACTCCATCGGCTATCCGCATATGAACGTTAAGATCGGTGCAACACATGCAGGTATCTCTGTAGGTGAAGACGGCGCGTCTCACCAGTGTAACGAGGATCTTGCTCTGATGCGTACAATCCCGGGTATGGTAGTTATCAACCCGTCTGACGACATTGAGGCGAGAGCTGCTGTAAAGGCAGCTTATGAGTACGTAGGACCGGTTTATCTCCGTTTTGGCCGTCTTGCAGTTCCGGTTATCAACACGAACCCGGATTACAAGTTCGAGATCGGCAAGGGTGTTACTCTCAGAGAGGGTACTGATGTAACAATCATCGCTACAGGACTCTGCGTAAGCAGTGCACTGGACGCAGCTGAGATGCTTGCCAAGGACGGTGTTTCCGCAAAGGTTGTCAACATCCACACAATCAAGCCTCTGGATGAGGAGCTTGTAGTGGAGGCTGCAAAGGCTACAGGAAAGGTAGTTACAGTGGAAGAGCACTCCGTAATCGGCGGTCTCGGCAGCGCAGTTTGTGAGACACTGTGTGCAAAGGCTCCGACTCCGGTTCTGAAGATTGGTGTTCAGGATGTATTTGGTGAGTCAGGCCCGGCAGCAGCACTTCTTACGAAGTATAAGCTGGACGGCGCAGGCGTTTACGAGCAGATTAAGGCGTGGCTGTAATTCCGGCTTCTGCTGAAAATATGATTTGTTTATTGATCAGGAAAGTTCCTCAGTTGTGATTTTTTCTGAAAAATAAAATACCGCATTCATGGCTTATGTGGCCGTGAGTGCGGTATTTTTTTCGAAGTCAAACTATGATGTTTTCAGCTGGAACTTGTACCCGATCCCCCACACAGTTGCGATTGCCCAGCATTCATGATCGCGGATTTTTTCTCGGATCCGCTTGATGTGCACATCAACAGTGCGCGTATCTCCCATATACTCATATCCCCAGATCTGATCGAGAAGCTGTTCTCTCGTAAATACCTGGTTCGGTGAGGAAGCGAGAAAATACAGAAGCTCCAGCTCTTTCGGAGGCATTTCAAGAGGTTCCCCTTTATAGATGACAGAATAATTGGTAAGGTTTACCGTCAGATCGGGATATTCCACATATTTACCGACCGGTCTGACAGCCGGAACGGGTGCATGTGGGTGGTAGCGCCGCAGTACTGCCTTAAGGCGGGCGAGAAATTCTCTTTTATCGTACGGCTTCGTGATATAATCATCCGCACCGAGCTCCAGGCCGAGTACTTTATCAATAGTTTCTGACCGGGAGGAGAGCATGATGACAGGAATATCACAGGATCTGCGCAGCTCACCGCACACCTGAAAACCATCCATGCCGGGCAGGACAACCTCCAGGAGAATCAGATCCGGGTGGTATTCCGGAACCTGGCGCAGGACAGAGGGACCATCTGATACAATGTTGGTCTCATAAAGCTCTGCAGCCAGATGGAAGGCAGCCAGTTCAGCGTCTGTTCTGTTGTTGTCTGCAATCAGGATTTTTGTTGTCTGTGCCATAAAGTATCGGGTCTCCTTAATCGTGAATCACAGTTATTTAAATTCTACGATGGTTACGCCTGCGTCTCCCTCTCCAAATTCTCCGAGTCTGTAGGATGCCACGTGTTTCTGACGCTTCAGGTACTGATGGACAGCCTTGCGCAGAATTCCGCTGCCTTTTCCGTGAACGACACGCACAGGCGAGAGATGGGCAAGGTAGGCATCATCGAGATACTTGTCCAGGGCAGTGATGGCTTCGTCTGAGGTCATACCGATCAGATTGATCTCGGCGCTGATGGAGTAGGACTTTGCCATTTTTACTTTGCTGCCGCCCCCGGAGCGGGGTTTGGATGCTGCCTTGTAGGATGGCTCGTCATCAATTTTTTCCAGATCCTTTATATTGACGGAAGAGCGGAGAATGCCCATCTGAACGAACAGATTACCCCGGGCATCCGGCATGGTGCTCACCGTACCGGTCAGGTTCATACTGAGGACTCTGACGCTGTCGCCGATGCGAAGATCCTTTGCAGTCAGCTCTTTTTTCGGTTTCTTTGCTTCCTTTACTGCCATTTTGCTGTCCATTTGGGACATCTTTTCACGGAGCTTCGTCCGTTCCTGCTCCATCTTTTTAGAAGCGTCCGATTCTTTTCCGAGTTTGTTGTATTTGCGGATTGTGTCGTCTGCGTATTCCTTTGCTTCCCGCAGGATGGACTGCGCTTCCTCGCGGGCTTTCTGCAGGATGGCATCCCGGTTCGCCTCGAGACGGTCTTCTTTGCGTTCCAGACGTTTTTTCAGCTCCTCAACCTCCTGCTTGTAGCGGTTGACCTCCTCCTGCTCATGTTCGATGGTGGCGCGGCTCGATTCCAGGTCGGCAATGACATCCTCAAAGTCCTCAGCCTCCTGGGTCAGGTGTTCCTTTGCCTCTTCGATCACATAATCCGGAAGACCAAGCTTTTCCGAGATAGCGAAAGCGTTGCTCTTTCCCGGAATGCCTATCAGGAGACGGTATGTCGGCCGCAGCGTCTCCACATTAAATTCACAGCAGCCGTTCTCGACACCCGGTGTGGACAGAGCATACACCTTCAGCTCACTGTAGTGAGTCGTGGCGATGGTGCGGACACCGCGGCGGTGCAGGTTGGAGAGGATCGAGATCGCCAGTGCGGCACCTTCCGTCGGATCTGTTCCTGCACCCAGCTCGTCGAAGAGAACCAGCGAACGCTCATCAGCCTTTTCCCAGAAGGAAACAATGTTTGTCATGTGGGAAGAGAAAGTACTGAGGCTCTGTTCAATACTCTGCTCATCACCGATGTCTGCGTACACTTCTTCAAAGACAGCCAGCTCGGAATGGTCAAAAGCAGGGATGTGGAGTCCTGCCTGTCCCAGCAGCGTAAACAGTCCCACAGTCTTCAGGGAAACTGTCTTGCCGCCGGTATTCGGGCCGGAAATTACCAGCAGTGTGAAATCATCACCGATTCGGATATCGACCGGAACCACCTTTTTCGGATCCAGCAGCGGATGGCGTCCCTTCTTGATGCGGATGCGTCCTTCCGTATTAAACTCCGGCTCCGTACCGTTGTAGGAGCGGGACAGCTGCGCACGGGAAAAGATAAAGTCCAGCTCCGTCAGGATCAGCACATTATAATTGAGATGCTCTGTCTGCTCAGCAACGAGGCTGCTCAGGTTAGCCAGCACGATTTCAATCTCTTTTTCTTCCTGGATTTCCAGCTCACGCAGATCATTGTTCAGCTTCACCACAGCCATGGGCTCTACAAAAAGTGTGGAGCCTGTGGAAGACTGGTCGTGGATCATTCCGGGCACCTGGCCGCGGTACTCTGCTTTCACAGGGATACAGAAGCGGCCGTTTCTCTGGGTGATTACGGCATCCTGCAGATACGTCCGCGTGGAACCGTTCACCAGCGCATTCAGCTGGGAGCGGATTTTTTCATTGGCAAGCTTCATGGAACGGCGCACCTGGCGCAGACCGGGGCTGGCATCATCGCTGATTTCCTCCTCGGAGATAATACATCTGCGGATTTCGGTGGCCAGCGGCGTCAGCGGCTGAAGATCCTCAAACATCTGCTCAAGGGAATCCTGCGGCATTTCCTCCCGGTTCTCACTGCGGGACCAGGCCTTGACGCGGGACGTGGTCTCCAGCAGACGGCAGACGCGCAGCAGCTCTTCAATATTCAAAGAGCTGCCGATCTCCAGACGCTTCAGAGAGCCGCGGATATCGGAGAGACCCGAAAAGGATACGTGTCCCTTCCGGCAAAGTCTGCTGACCGCGTCGGAAGTCTCCCTCTGCATCCGACGGATCTCTGAGAGATCGGAGGAAGGCACCAGCTCACGGCAGAGTGCTTTGCCCGGCTGGGAGCCTGCAAAATCAGTCAGCTTCTGTATAATTTTATGGTACTCAAGTACCTTTAATGCTTTTTCGTTCATGGAATACCTCTTATCTGTTAACTTATTCCATTCCATTTTACCTTATATTTCAGGATTTGAAAACAGAAAGTTTCCCGGGCAGAAAAAGACAGGCATCGGAAGACTGGTATGAAGAACTGCCCCCGGTCTGCATTTAAAGTTTCCGGGAAATGAGTTCTGACTGTTTACTAATTACTTTTTTTCTTCTATAATAAGATGCTGGAGTCAAACCATGACATCATAATTGTTTGCCATACCGTGTGGCGGACAGGAGATTTGAGGAGTGGAGGAAAGTATGAAATATATCGAAACATTTCGAGAAGGAGATAAAATTAACGACATTTATCTGTGCAAATATAAGCAGGCAGCTACTGCAAAGAACGGCAAGATGTATGAAAACGTCATTTTGCAGGATAAGACGGGAACCATCGATGCCAAGATCTGGGATCCGAATTCTTCCGGCATCAATGAATTTGATGTGATGGATTACGTATTTATCACAGGCGATGTCACAAATTTTCAGGGAACGCTGCAGATGAGCATCAAGCGCGCCCGAAAAGCCGACGAAGCAGAATACACGGCAGCCGATTATCTGCCTGTCAGTGACAAGAATATCGACGAAATGTATACGGCGCTGATGGCATACATGAAGCAGGTGGAAAATCCGTATCTGCAGAAGCTGATACAGATGTATTTCGTGGATAACGCAGCGTTTATCGATGCGTTCAAAAAGCACTCGGCCGCGAAAACGGTCCATCACAGCTTTGTCGGAGGCCTTCTGGAGCACACGCTCGGTGTCGTGCGTCTCTGTGCCTTTTATGTGGAGCAGTATCCGTTCCTTCAGAAAGATCTTCTGTTTACGGCAGCGCTGTTCCATGATGTCGGAAAGCTCAAAGAGATTTCCAATTTCCCGGAAAACGATTATACCGACGACGGACAGCTCCTCGGACACATTGTGATGGGCTGTGAGCTCGTAGGATTCGGCTGCCGCCATATCAAAAATTTCCCGAAGAAGCTTATGAGTGAGCTGCAGCACTGCATTCTGGCTCACCACGGAGAGCTGGAGTTCGGTTCACCCAAGAAGCCTGCACTTGCAGAGGCCATGGCTCTGAATTATGCGGACAATACGGATGCGAAACTGGAGACCATGCGTGAAATCCTTAAAAGCGCGGGAGAAAACAGTGAGTGGCTTGGCTACAATCGTCTGTTCGAGTCAAATCTCAGAAAGAGCTCCGAGTATTGACAGAAAAATGTTCTGATTTATGAGGCGACAGAATAGATATAGAGAGTTACCGGGAGGCACAGCAGTTCATCAGGAGAGAGAATGAAAAAAGACGACATTATAGAATTAAAAATAGAAGATCTGAGCAGTGAAGGGCTCGGTGTAGGGCACAGTGGCGGTATTGCGTTTTTTGTAAAAGATACCGTCATCGGAGATACTGTGGAAGCCAGAGTCATGAAAATGAAAAAGACGTACGGGTATGCCAGAGCCATGCGTATTCTGGAACCGAGCCCGGACCGCATCGTACCGCCCTGCCCTGTGGCACGCCAGTGCGGAGGCTGCCAGATTCAGGCGATGAGCTACAGTGCACAGCTGCATTTCAAACAGAACAAGGTCTGCAGCAATCTGGAGCGTATCGGCGGCTTTACAAATCTTCCCATGGAGCCTGTTATCGGAATGGATACACCATTCCGATACCGCAACAAGGCCCAGTTTCCGGTCGGAAGAGCCCGTGACGGAAAGATTGTGGCCGGATTTTACGCAGGCCGCACCCATTCCATCATTGCGTGCCGTGACTGTTTGCTGGGAGCAGAGGTAAACGAAAAAATTCTGCAGACTGTTCTGAACCACATGGAAAAATACCGGATTGAGCCATATGATGAAGCGACAGGAAAAGGCCTGATCCGCCATATCATGACACGCGTCGGCTTTGCAACGGGACAGATCATGGTCTGTATTGTCATAAACGGCAAAAAACTTCCGGCACACGAGCAGCTCGTCAGAGCTCTGGTAGAGCTCCCGGGAATGACAAGTATCACATTGAATATCAACCGTGAAAAAACCAACGTCATCATGGGCAGAAAACAGGTTCTGCTGTGGGGACAGGAATATATCGAGGATACCATCGGAGATGTACGTTTCCGGATTTCCCCCCTTTCTTTCTACCAGGTGAATCCCAGGCAGACAGAAAAGCTGTACGGCAAAGCCCTCGAATATGCCGGACTGACCGGGGAAGAGACAGTATGGGATCTATACTGCGGGATCGGCACAATTTCTCTCTTTCTGGCCCGGAAAGCAAAGCGGGTCTGCGGTGTGGAAATCGTCCCCGAGGCCATTCGCGATGCCAGGCAGAATGCCCGGCTCAACGGTATAGACAATGCAGAGTTCTTTGTCGGAAAGGCAGAAGAGGTCCTGCCGGAAAAATATCAGAAAGAAAATATTTCGGCAGATGTCATAGTAGTAGATCCGCCGAGAAAAGGCTGTGAGCAGAGCGTACTGGAGACAATGATCCGGATGGCACCGAAACGGATTGTATATGTGAGCTGCGACTCTGCGACACTGGCGAGAGATCTGAAATATCTCTGTGCGAACGGATATGAGCTGAAACGCGTCTGCCCGGTGGATATGTTTGGGAATAGTGTACATGTGGAGACTGTGGTGGGACTACAAAGGAAAGATACCTAGAAATCCTTGAATTTACGCACTTTGTAGAGTTTTTCAGTTTCAACAAAATCGGTGAAA
>SFEV01000047.1 GCA_004557975.1 Lachnospiraceae bacterium | reverse complement strand
TATGTATTTCTGCGGGATAAGATGCGTCCGTATACAAGAAAAATCATGCAGGAAGCACATGAAAAAGGGACACCCGTTATGCGCCCGCTCTTTTATGAGTTTCCTGATGATCCGAAGTGCTGGGAAATAGAAGATACATATTGTTTTGGAGGTGATATCCTTGTATCTCCTGTAACAGATATGGGATGCAGAAGAAAAACGGTTTATCTTCCTTCAGGAGCAAAGTGGACTGATTACTGGACCGGAAAGATTTTTGACGGTGGCAGGATGATAGAGGTGGAAGCTCCGCTGGAACAGATTCCATGCTTTTTGAAAAATGGATTTATGATTTGAAACTTCAGGGGAAAACGAAAATAGCCGCCAACTACCACGAATAGTTGGCGGCCAGGCCGTAAAAAGTTTGACGTAATATATTTGGGGGTAGCCGCTTCTGTGGCTTCCCTTTTCTATACTCAATATAGCATATCTGTTGGCATCATTCAAGTATTTACTCAGCTAAATGACGGAAAATAATCGTAATCGTTATTGTTATTGTTCATTTCGTTTACACAGCTTACCATTACGCATTCGCCATCCTCTTGATATTTTTGTTCTGTACGATATAATGAAGTATAAATGTGGCACGAGCAGTAACTGAATAAGATCCACTGCAGTTCTGAGCAGGAATGAATGATAAGAAGAAAGCGGAGGCAGTACGTGAAATTTTTTCATATTTCAGATTTACATATAGGAAAAAGAGTGAATGGATTTTCCATGCTGGAGGATCAGAGAAAAATTCTGGAGCAGATTCTTGCTCTGACCGCGGAGCATCGGCCGGACGGTATTCTGATCGCAGGCGATCTGTACGATAAGTCCATGCCGTCGGCAGAGGCTGTGGAGCTGGCTGACTGGTTCCTGAGCAGTTTTGCGGAAAGAAAGGTTCCGGTGTGGGTCATCAGCGGCAATCATGACTGTGCTCAGCGGGTGGCATATGGCAGCCGTATGCTGGAGCAGAGCGGAATCTATATGGCGCGTGTATTTGACGGGACGCTGCAGGGGTACACGGTCATGAAGCGACAGGATGGAAGCGTGTCAGTCGGCAGTACATGTCCGGGCAATGCATCTTCGGGTAGTGTATGTCCGGGCAGTGCATCTTCGGACGGCATGTGTCCGGGCAGTGTATCTCCGGATGGCATATGTTCCGGCAGCGCATCTCCCGGCAGCGATCCGGAAATGGCAGATATCTGGCTTCTTCCGTATATCCGACCGGTTCAGGTGAGGAAGTATTTTCCCAGGCAGGTGATTGAAACGACACAGCAGGCGGTGGATGCCGTGCTTGGAAGTGTCAGCCTGAGCAGGGATCGTGTCAATATCCTGCTGATGCATCAGTTTCTGGCCGGGGCCTCCGTCTGCGATTCGGAGGAGATTTCCGTGGGCGGATCTGATCAGGTGTCTGCATCATCTGTGGATGCGTTTGATTACGTGGCACTGGGACATCTGCACGGTCCGCAGCGGGTAGGGCGGGACACTGTACGGTATTGCGGTTCGCCATTGAAGTATTCCTTTTCAGAGACAGATCACAGAAAATCGGTGACGGTTATTGAGATCGGGAACAACACAGAATCCGGAAGGAAAGCAGAAGCAGACATCGCAGCTTTTGGCAGGCAGACTGCATCAGACAGAATCAGATTGTCAATGCTTCCTCTGATACCGTACCGTGATCTGCGGGAAATCCGGGGGCCCATCGAACAGCTTTTATCACCGGAAGTTTACCGGGAGACGAATACGGAAGATTATCTTCACATCACACTGACAGATGAAAATCCGGTGCTTGATGCGATCGGAAAGCTCCGCCAGGTTTACCCCAATATCATGCGCCTTGATTTTGCGGTAGCCAGTGAAAGCGCGACTGTACAGGAAGAGATAACCATCGAAGAGAAAACAGCGCCGGAGCTGTTTGAAGAATTTTTCTTTCGCCAGAACGGGCGGGAAATGAGTGGGGAGCAGAAACGTATTACAGAGGAGATATGGGAGACGATGATTCTAAAAAATGACTGAAGAAAGAAGGAATTGTGATATGGAACAGGAACTGTTTGAAAGTGCTCCGGTGAGGAAGGCGTATTTTAAATTTGCCCTTCCGGTAGTGTTCGGCATGGTGCTGACGCTGGTCTACAATATGGCAGACACGTATTTTATTGCGAGGACGGGAAATACAGATCTGATTGCGGGAGTTTCTCTGGGGGCTCCGATCTTTACACTTATGATTGCGCTGGGTGATATTTTCGGATTGGGCGGCAGCTCCTATATTTCCAGGCTGTTTGGTCAGAAGAAAGACGAGGAAGGAAAGAGAGTCAGTGTATTCTGCTTCTACGGTGCCATAGGGATCGGCATTTTGTCATCGCTGTTTCTTCTGGCTTTTCACAGACCGATTCTCGGACTTCTGGGAGCAGATGATGCCACATACCGGTATGCATTTCAGTATTACATCTGTATTGCAGCAGGTGCCCCTTTCATCATCCTGACGCTGACACCGAATAATATCCTGAGGACAGAAGGGCTTGCGACAGAGGCAATGACAGGAAGTGTCCTGGGAGCGGTTCTCAATATTATTCTGGATCCCATCTGTATTTTTGTACTGGGATGGGGAGCGGCAGGAGCCGCAATTGCCACAGTTTTTTCAAACTTCGTTACAGATGTATATTATGTATGGGTAATCAGGCATAAAAGCCGCAAACTGACTGTGGATATCAGGCTGTTTTCTGTGACAGCAGATAAGCTGAAAGAAGTACTGACCATCGGTTTTCCTGCATCTGTGACTAATCTGATGCAGAGCTTCGGAATCGCAATGGTGAACCGCCAGCTCCTTGTTTATGGTAATGACAAGATTGCGGCGATGGGAATTGTTCTGAAGATTAATATGATCGCAGTTCTGGTTATGGTAGGGTTTGCATTCGGAGGACAGCCGCTGATCGGATATAATTACGGTGCGCGCAACCGGAAGAGACTGAAGGAAATTCTGCGGTTCGCGTATTTCTCCGAGTGCGGTCTGGCAGTGTTTCTCGGTGGTCTGCTTGCTCTCTTTGCCCCGTGGATGATGCAGTTTTTTGTACAGGATCCAGAGATGATCCGAACCGGTGTCCAGATGCTGAGACTGCAGCAGACGAGTATGGCATGCGTGGCAGTCGTTCTGGTGAGTACAGTTACTTTCCAGTCTGCCGGAAAGGCTATGGGAGCATTTCTCCTTTCGGTTATGAGACAGGGAGTGTTTCTTGCCGTCGTGCTTTCTGTTCTGGCACAGACAGCAGGTTATGTGGGGATTCTTATTTCACAGCCGACAGCAGATCTGATGACAGCTTTGCTGGCGGTTCCGCTGTTTGTGGTCAGTCTTCGGAGTGAACTGTCGGAAAAATGATAAAGTCGGGGTAACTGTTTGGGACAGGCCGAATCACCTGGGGATAAGGCCGTAAGAGGGTGAGTCAGGAACGAAAAAAACAGAACAGGGCGGTGAAAAGTATGAGACCGGAAAAACTGATCATGTGTGCCTTCGGGCCGTATGCAGGACGGGTGGAAGTCCCGTTCTCAGAATTCGGGACACATGGAATTTATCTGATTACAGGTGATACGGGCGCCGGGAAGACGACAATTTTTGACGGAATTGTTTTTGCGCTGTACGGTGAGGCAAGCGGTGATACGCGCAGGCCAGATATGCTGCGCTCTGATTTTGCGGATCCGAAAGAAAAAACGTATGTGGAGCTGATTTTTTCCTGTCGGGGAAAGAGCTATGCAGTAACACGAAATCCGGAATACCTTCGTCCGAAAACACGTGGGGAAGGTATGACGAAGGAAAGTGCGGATGCGTCTCTCGTCTGTCCCGATGGGAAAATTATTACGGGCAGCAGGCAGACGACAAAGGCAGTGGAAGAGCTGCTTGGAATTGACCGGAACCAGTTTGTGCAGATTGCAATGATTGCTCAGGGAGATTTTCTCAGGCTGCTGCTGGCCGGCACCGAGGAGCGTGGCCGGATTTTCCGGAAGATTTTTGACACAGGGTATTATCTGGAATTTCAGAAGGAGCTGAAACGCCGGCTCCTGGAAACGAAGAAAACGTATGAGGATCTGCAGCGCAGTGTGGCGCAGTATGCGGAGGGGATTGTGCTTCCTGAGAGCAGAGATGCGCAGCGGGAGGCGGAAACTCTCCCGGAAACCGGAGATGGATACCGGAAATCCGAAGCTGTTTCCGATGCGGAATTCTCTGAACTGGTGCGGTGCCTGGATCAGCTGATACACAGTGATGTATCCTATCATCTGGCGGAGCTGTCAGACTGTCTTGGAAAGCTTCTGGATGCAGAGAAGCTTCGCCAGAAGGAAAATCAGCAGACTCTTGATACACTGGAAAAACGTCTGCTTGCGCTGCGGGAACAGCTGGGACGGCAGCAGATGGCACAGCGGGCGCGGCAGGAAATCGGAAGAAAGCAGGAGCTTCTTGCGTCGCTTGTGCGGGAGGAAACAGAATGTAAGGCAGCTTTTGAAGCTGCGGTGCAGAATCAGCCTTCTGTCGAGAAGACTGCGCAGAAGATTACCATTCTTCAGCGTCAGATGGAACAGTATGATGAGCTGGACAGAATGATAAATCTTCTGAAAAAGCTGCAGGGCAAGCTGGAACTGGAGTTAAAAAACAGTGTCTCTTTTGGAAAATCAGCAGAGCTGCTGGAAAAAGAGATGGCAGAAGGAGAAGCCCGCCTGAAAGAAATCGGAGAACCGAAACAGGCACTGCTGCTTCTGGAAGCGGAGGAAGACAGACTCCGTCTGAAAAAACAGGAGCTTGCGAGACTGGAAAAACTGTTGTGTACAACAGATGCACAGCAGGAAAAGCTTCGACGCACGGAAGCACAGTTTGTGGAGGCGCGCAGCCGCAGTACGATACTCGGGAAAAAATATGTGGATATGGAGGCTGCTTTTTTGAGCGGACAGGCCGGGATTCTGGCAGAAGCTCTTGTGGACGGATGGCCGTGTCCCGTCTGCGGTGCACGGGAACATCCTGTTCCGGCGAAAAAAAGCGCGCAGATTCCATCTGAAGAAGAATTAAAGAAGCTTTCGTTGGAAAAGGAGCAGGCTGTTGCATATACAACACAAATTTCCGGAATATTGGCAGCGGAGCGGGCGCGATATGAGCAGCTATGGAAATCTGTGGAGGACTGGTGGGAGCAGAAACGGATGGAAGAAAATCTGCCGGAAATGCAGGAGGGAATGCACCACGAGCAGATTCCGGATGGAAACGGGATTAAAGCATATCTGAAGCAGAGCCGGGAAGAGATAACGAAGGCAGAAAAGGAATATCGAAAAAAACGTCAGGAGCTGGAGCGGCTGGTCCGCGACAGGGCTTTGCTGGAACAGCGGCTTCCTCAGCTCCTGGGACAGCGGGATCAGCTGCTGCAAAGCAGAGAACAGAGCGAGCGTCAGATCGTCCGTCTGCAGACGGAGATTTCCGGTACGACAGAGCATAGAGCAAAGCTTCAGGGAGAACTTCCCTATCAGAACAGACAGGAGGCGGAGTGCGTTCTTGGCCGTCTTCAGGCGGAACGAAGGAGGATGGAGCAGGAAATTACCATTTCGAGAGAACGTCTGGAGCAGTGCAGGATTCGAAAGGCTTCCGAGGAAAAGGCTCTGGAATCTCTGCGGATGCAGGCATCTCATGCCGGTGAGCAGATATCAGAGGAGGAGATTCGTGCGGAGGGAATGGCTGTCACGCAGGAGAAAGTGCAGCTGGAGCAGGACCAGAAACAGCGCCACACGATGATTCTGACGAATGAGCGTATTTTTCGGCAGCTTTGCAGAAGCAGGGAGACGCTGGAAACGGCGGAAAAGAATTACGAGACAATAGCTCTTTTATCCGATACGGCGAACGGAGAGCTGAAGGGCCGCCAGAAGCTGGCATTTGAGCAGTATATTCAGATTGTCTTTTTCAGGCAGATTATTCATGAAGCAAATAAGCGTTTTTCTGTGATGACAGATGGAAGGTATCTGCTGAAGCGGCGCGAGGAGCCGGGAAATCTTCGAAGCCAGACGGGGCTCGAGCTGAATGTATTTGATTACTATACAGGAAAGCTGCGCAGCGTCCAGAGTCTGTCCGGCGGAGAATCATTTAAGGCATCCCTGTCCATGGCCCTTGGGCTGGCGGATGTGGTGCAGCAGTATGCGGGGGGAATACAGCTCGATGCGATATTCATCGACGAGGGCTTTGGTTCTCTGGATCGTGAATCACTGAATCAGGCGATCCGGATTCTGAATGAGCTGGCCGGTGAGAACCGTCTGGCAGGCATTATTTCACATGTGGATGAGCTGAAGGACAGAATTGACCGGAAAATTGTTGTGACAAAAGGCACGGGAGGCAGTTCCGTGGCTGTTATAAAAGGCTGAAAAAATGGTCATGATTCCCAAAACGCAGACATATAATTATGACATAGCAGATGGGCGGGAACAGTACGCCCTTCTGCATGTCATTTTTTATTGCAGTGAAAGGGGAGAATGCATATGCCGGAATACAGGCGGTTTGTCGCATATTTTTATGAGTACATAAATGGAAAGAAACAGAAAAATTCAGGCTTTGCGAAGGTTGAGCTGAGAAACGGGATGTGGAGGATTCTGTTTCGCCTGACAACGGACATACAGCCGGAGCCTCCGGTTCAGGTGTTTGGATTTGTCCGGGAAAAGGGATATCTCCTGGGACTTCCGTTTGGAACGATGCGCCCGGGAAGAGAGATCTCGGAGGAGTGGGCGTACCGCTCGGATCACTCCTTTGGAAGCGGAAAATACCAGTTTGGAAATCTGGCGGGGATCTGGATTCAGAGCGGAGACGGGCGAAGATTTATCACTGTCTGGGATGATGAGACAGCAGATACGGAGAGATTTGTGCTGGAGCTGCCCCAAAAGGATGCAGAGATGTCTGAGAAGCAAATGCCGGTATCTGCGGACAGGAAAACCGATGAAAATATGGAGGAACAACGGATATCAGAAAAAGTACAGCAGGAAAATGCAGGAAAGGAAAATACAGGACAGGAAAATACAGGAGAGGAAAATACAGGAAACGAAAATACCGGACAGGAGAACACAGATTTAATGCAGACAGATGCAGAAACAGAGGAGACGGATACCGCGTATTTGAAAGCCTCTGAAATGCAGGAGAATCCGGAAGTGAGTGATCGGCAGGTGGCAGCGGCATCCGAAAATCCGGAAGTGACTGCACAGAGGCAGGTCATCACTCAGCCTGAAAAGCCGGAAACTGTTGTGAAGGAAACAGTGAAACAGCAGAATAAAAATAAATCCGGTGACTGTGTGGAGGAACTGCTTCAGAAACGGCAGCATTTCCAGCCTTTTGAGGATCAGGAGATCGCTGACTGTGTACAGATTATGCCATGTGATATCCTGAGACTGCAGCAGGAAAACTGGCGGGTCGGAAGAAGCAGCTTTCTGCAGCACGGATATTATCAGTACCGTCATCTGCTGATGGGCAGGTCGTCAGACGGAGCTTATATTATCGGGGTGCCGGGCATGCGGAATCAGCAGGAATACTATATGGCGAAAATGTTCGGGTTTGACAGGTTCAAGATGTCCAGAATCTGTGACTGCGGCAGGGCGTTCGGGTACTGGTGCAGGACACTGCAGAGAGAGTAACGGCAGGAGCAGACGTAATATTTTCGGATACAGAACTATATAAAAGCAGTGGAATCCATGAAACGGATAATTGTTACTGTTGGCGCGCCAATGTGAGCGAAGTGAACAGTAATCGGGTTTTCATGGGTTTCATTGTTTTTTCAGGGAATTTACCGACTTTTTGCCCAAGGTATGTTATACTGTATTCGCGGATATCCGCTGACCAATCTGAGTGATGGACGAAGGAGTAAAAGGATCAATGATAAGAAGATTTGTGACAGGTACACCGCTGGATACAGAAGCAGTGCTCCATAAGCCGGAGCCGACAGACAGCGCCGTACCGTATTTTGAGAAAACAGAGCGGGGGTTTACGTACCGGCTGGACAAGGATGATGTAGTATATGGACTGGGCGAGAATGTGCGCGGTATCAACAAACGCGGCTGGGTATATGAGAGCTGCTGCGTTGACGAGCCGAATCATCAGGAGGACACAAAGTCTCTGTACGGGGCACACAATTTCCTGATTGTCAGCGGACGGGAACGGTGTTTCGGGCTGTTTCTGGACACGCCCGGCAAGGTAAAATTTGATATAGGATATACACATTATGACCGGATGGAGATTATTATGGAGGATGATTCCTTTGAGCTGTATGTGATTGATGCAGATTCACCGGATGAAGTGGTTCATGAATTCCGGTCTGTCACCGGCAGAAGCTATATTCCTCCCAAATGGGCCTTCGGGTTCGGGCAGTGCCGCTGGAGCTACTATACGGCGGATGAGGTGAGAGAGGTGGCACGGCAGTACCGTGAGAATCATATTCCTCTTGATATGGTTTATCTGGACATTGACTATATGGAGCGGTATAAGGATTTTACAGTAGACAGGAAAGCGTTCCCGGATTTTGAGGAGCTGGTGGCGGAAATGAAGGAGCAAGGTATCCGTCTGATTCCCATTATCGACGCCGGAGTGAAGGTGGAGGAAGGCTACGATGTCTACGAGGAAGGTGTAGAGAATCAGTATTTCTGCAAGGATGGGGACGGAGAGGATTTCGTGGTGGGTGTCTGGCCGGGAAAATGTCATTTTCCGGATATGCTGAACGATGAAGCACGCCGCTGGTTCGGACACAAATACAAATTCCTGCTCGACAAGGGAATCGAGGGCTTCTGGAATGATATGAATGAGCCAGCAGTCTTTTATTCGGAGAAACGGCTGAAACGTATTTTTGAACAGCTTGAAAAATATAAAACGATGAATCTTGATGTAAATACGTTCTTTGAATTCCGGAACCTTGTGTCGACGGTTTCCGGCAATCCGGAGGATTACAGAAGCTTCTTCCATAATTATAAAGGACAGAAAATACGTCATGATAAAGTACATAATCTGTTCGGATATTATATGACCCGGTCGGCCTCGGAGGCCTTTGACGAGCTTGTACCGGATAAGCGCATCCTGATGTTCTCGCGGGCATCGTATATCGGCATGCACCGCTACGGAGGAATCTGGATGGGAGACAACAAATCCTGGTGGTCTCATCTGCTCATGAATCTGAAAATGCTGCCGTCACTGAATATGTGCGGCTTCCTCTATACAGGCGCCGATATCGGAGGCTTCGGAGCAGATGCGACTCAGGATCTGCTGCTGCGCTGGCTTGCACTTGGAATTTTCATGCCGCTGATGCGTGATCATTCGGCTGCGGGAACGAGAAGGCAAGAGGCGTATGCTTTTGAC
This sequence comes from Lachnospiraceae bacterium, assembly GCA_004557975.1. Taxonomy (GTDB): domain Bacteria; phylum Bacillota; class Clostridia; order Lachnospirales; family Lachnospiraceae; genus Choladousia. Next base: position 11,254 of record SFEV01000047.1, on the reverse strand, counting down.
GATACTCAGTCTGCACGGGACATCATCGGGCTGCGGTATCGCCTGATTCCGTATATTTACAGTGAATATATGAAAGCGGCACTGAAAGATGAGATGTACGCAAGACCGCTGGGATTTGTGTGGGGAGATGATCCGATTGCCGTACATGTGGAGGATCAGCTGATGATCGGTGAAAGCATCATGATTGCACCGGTGTACGAGCAGAATGCAGCGGGAAGAGTCGTATACCTTCCGGAAGAGATGAAGCTTCTGCGCTTTGCGGGAACAGAAATTACAGAAGAACGTGTACTGGAGAAAGGCCATCATTACATCTCTGTCGGATTGAACGAGGTGGTGATTTTCCTGCGCCGGGGACATATTCTGCCGCTTTCCTCCCGCGCTGAGCGCGTGGATCAGATTGACTGGGAAAATCTGGAGCTTCATCATTTCGCTGATGACGGCGCGGTGTATGAGCTGTACGATGATGACGGCGTTGACAGGGAAGTGACACTGGAAGGACATATCAGAACGCTGGCAGTCTGAGTGAAGTCAGGCGGATATTCGCAATCCGCTTCGCTACTTGCTCATAACCGAATAACTGCTTCGCAGTTTATCAGATGGAGCTTGCTTGATTTTAAAAACAGGACGAAGAAAAGCACGGATTCTCAGAGGATGGGAATCCGTGCTTTTTGCACAGAATTACATGGAAGTCCGGTTACCATGCGTCGGTCGGCGAACTTCCTGGTCTTGCGAAAGAAAAGAGCGGATCAGCTGCCAAGCTCCTGTATCAGCGCCCGCAGTTCCATCCGGACCTTTTCCCGGTGGATGCCGTTATATTCCACAGCCTCAGCCTTTCGCATCAGATGTTCGCGGCAGGCAATGACCATTTCGGGACGCCGGAGTTCCAGCATCAGAGGCGGCTGCTGCATGCGGATCATGAGCGCCAGACCGCCCTCATTTACAACCAGATTGTAATTTGGATGGTCCTTTATCGGGCGGGGCAGGAAGCTGTAGTTTTCATACTGATCCATAAGGTTCAGAATGTTCTGCAGATGAAAGGCGTAGGTTTGCGGCGTGTAGCGTGGATGGTCCGCATTGGAGGGGATCTCAGCGCCTATATAAACCCTGCCGGCACGAACTTCCTCCGCCGTGGCCAGACGGGACATATCAATCAGCGGGTATTGCTTCAGATGTTCCTCAAAACGGGCACGGTCATCTATGATCGCCTGAAAAGCAGTTTTCCAGATTGGACTGTCTGTTTCTTTCATACAGCGCTCTGCAAGTTCCAGAGGCAGTGTGTTTGTGGAAAGCGGGCTGACCATTTGAATAATATCACCCGGACGGGAAAGGACATCCGAAATACAGGGATAATAGTCATCGAGGTCCGTATGAACGTTCAGTGCCGGGCGACACAGGGAAATGTGTTCACGGAACTGATTCACAAAGGCAGACACCAGCTTCGGGTCAGTGGAAAACATGGTGATATCACTTGTACTTCCCGGGCCTACGGAGGCTGCATACTGAACGCAGCGGCCCGGCACCACGATGATGGAATGCCGGTACAGGTTGCCCCGGAGCCGGGGATAGTAATAGACCTTGATCTGTCCTGTGGCATATATAGGCAGCCAGAATTTCAGCGATTCCGCGTAGCGGTTGATGTAGTTCAGCGGAGGCATGATCTGGTGGAATGTGAAACCACGTTCCATTACATCCATAAGGCTGGCCTGAATCTTTTTTGTCATGGGGTAGTCAGAGAGCAGCCATTCCAGGTTGTCATCCACGACCATTAAAACGGAGCTGGGTTCCTCCATACTCTGAATCTCCTGCATCATGCGGTACATGACTTCACGTCTTCCTTCTTCGCCGTAAAAGAACAGAGATTGGTTTCCCGAAGTGGGAGCTGCGGGAGGTTCATCTGATTCCGGGGGCTGAGTGGGAGAAGGCTGGATATTCTGCAGTATCGTACCGACAAGATCGGAATCATTTTCTCCCTGCAACCATCTTTCCAGACAGAAAGCCAGCTCATCAACGGGCATGCGGGTATTGATGGAAACCTTTCCCAGCATGTCTGACAGAGCCTGGCGCTGAAACGCCGCGCTGCAGCGTCTGGCAAAAAAAGAGGCCATCTTCTTTACCTGAACAGGATTTTTAGACAATCTTCTCTTGCCTGTCCGCATCAGACTGATCATGGATGGGTCGACAGATATCTCAGCGGCAAGCTCCTTGTTGCTTATACTGGCAATACGCATTAAAAACGAAAGTTTTTCAGCAAAAGGTATCATGGAAATCTCCTCCTTTTCTGCATTATATCCTCTGATTTTGATTTGTGCAAGATGCAAGAAAAAATTGCATATATAAAGGTAAATTGAAATGACTAATATATCTTTTTATATTGATTTTTATGGTTTATATTGGTATATTATAGTTTATATTGCAGAATTAATATGCTTATTCTGTCATTGTTTGTTGCATTTTGTAATTTCCATTTACAGAATCAGTTGTCTGGTGCGTTCAGGCGCAAAGGTCTGATCTGCATCGTCAGAGAACTGAAAAATACAATATTTGCGATAACAGACATGAAATATAGCAGGAAATACATCAGAAAAATCAGGGGGGGGGAATCCCTGGCTGAGCATGTTCTGTCAGTGCTGTTAGCGTCGGGAGAAATTAGCCATTTATGGTCGGGAGAAAATGACCAATCTCAGTCGGACAGAAATAACCAATGCATCAGTTTTTCCTTTCTTTAATGTTGTACTTTAGGTAGTGCTGATGGAGCACCGGCTGATAATGCTATCGTTTCGCAGTTTTTTCCACGGTAACTGTTTCCTTTAATCATGAATACTGTGGCATCGTCAAATATACGGTCAAGGGCACATAACAGGGAGGAATCTTCGTTGAAGAATTCTCCCCATTTATCCGGTCCTTTATTGCTTGTAAATATCATAGTGTTTGGCCCTTCCTTATTGTATCTTCGGTCAATGACATCAAAAAACATTCGGGTGTTTTCTTTGTCAAAAACGCATCTGCCTATCTCATCAATGATCAGACAAGATGGTTTTACCAGGCCATTTATGGTACTACTTTCCCGGCCATACTTCCGGGCATCGGTCAAGCGTTGGTTTAATTCAGTTGCTTTTAAGAAATACGCTTTCAGACCATTCTGGCAGCATTTGCGCCCATATGCCATCGCAAGATGTGTTTTTCCAACTCCCTGCGGGCCAATGAACGCAAGATTTTTATGTGCGTAGAGAGTCGAAAGGGATGGCAGATTGCGCAGGGCATCTGTTTGTTTTCCATGAAGCTGACCGAAATCAAAATTTTCAAAAGTTTTTGGCTCTTTTAATGGAAGGCGGCTCAATCGGAGCAATGTTGAAACAATGTTTTCTTTCTTCTTTTGCTGCAGATAAGTAAACATTTCAGAAACTATCCGTATATTTTCTTCACTATATTCATGGTCGACTGCGAGCTGTGCCATTTCCTGTGCATTCAGATCAAGATTTAAATAATCAGCAGCATCCTGGATCTGTTCAAAAAACGATTTATTCATCCCACAGTCCCTCCTCAAAGTTAAATTTACTAAAACCGGAATCATACGGAGGCGGATTGAGCTGTTGGATATGTATCTTTACCGGTGCAGTAGGCCTTTCTTCCGGTTGTTCTGTAACATACTGGTCTTTGCAGAAGCTGTCCCGACGACTCCATGTAATATCATGTGATGTGAGCACTTTTGTCATTTTTGAGTCGTATATGTAGAGTATGTATCCATCTCTTTTTACACGGCAGGTCTTTTCTGTGTACCAGTAAGGAACTCCAAAGCGGCGTCCTTCATAGTGAACGAAACCATCAAAGGAAATCTTACGTTCCGGACACAGATAATACGATAATTCAATCGACTCCTCAAGTACAGAGGCGTTTTTCATACAAAACATTGTATGTTTATCATTAGGAATGCAGTCTACTGCGCGGTGATAAATACTGTTCTGAGTATTGCACCAACGGATTGCTTCATAATTTAGATCCGTGATTTCGCTGAAGACACGTCCCGGCAGGAAATTATCTTTTACGAACCGTACCAGACGTTCGACCGAGCCCTTTGTAAATGGGTGTCTTGGCTTGCAAAGTTTTGTTTCAAAGCCAAGATTCCCCATAAACAGTTCATAATCTTTCTGCCAGATCGGATATCCCTGTTCATCACGTTGGATTACAACGCTTTTCATGTTATCTGTCAGGACATGCTCAGGGATTCCCATATATAAAAATGCATGGATCATTCCAATAAACAGGTTCTCCTGTTTAGCATTTGGGAAAAACTCAATATATCGCTGTCCGCAGCAATGGCAGATCATGGCAAAACAGGCAACTTTATAAGTGCTACCGGAGGCATTCTCCACTTCTACGAATCCCCAGTCCATCTGGTATGATTCTCCTGGTGCAGTATGGTAGCGCTGACCACGGCTGCCTTGAGAGGCTACAAGCTGCCTTTTAGGTGGGACAAGTTCCTTATGGTTGGAAATATACTCTTTAACGATGGTTAAGCCACCCTGGAAACCATTCTCTTTTAATCTGTCATAACAGACAGCAGAGTTTGTAATTCCTTTTCGGAGTAGTTCATCAATAATACCTGAGAACCCTGTCAGAAGAGTGTGTTCAGCTTTCCGGCCGGTGAGTGCATGTGGAAGGTCAATAAAGCCAGATTTTTTAATTCTTCGCAGTTTGGCTCGTGAAATCCCTGTCCTACGTTCTAACTCCGCAAGGTTAACTTTATCAGGATTGAATTTTTCTCCCTTTTCCCTCTTCATTTCATCGATGGCATGTGCTATTATTTCAGTTAAGTCATTGTGTTTTTCTCCCATTGTGATTTCTACTGATGCATTGGCATACATCATTTTAGAACACGAAAAGGAAAATACAATGGCTTTATCTATCCGACTAAAAATGGTTAATACTAAGCGACTCTGTGTGGTCGATTCCGCCCGACCCTAACAGTGCGGCAGAAAGGATAGACGGGAGGAATTATGATGACTATTGAAGAGTGCTATCAGGAAATGGGTGGGAATTATGTTGAGGTGAGTTCGCGGCTTCCCAGTCTCAGACTGATCGAAAAATTTCTCGGTAAATTTCTGGAGGACAGAAGCTTTGAATGCCTGTGTGAGGAAATGAAAGCGGGAAACCGGGAGAATGCTTTTCGCGCAGCTCACACTCTGAAGGGTGTGTGTGCCAATTTGGGATTCAGCCGCCTGCTGGTTTCTGCAGGACAGCTGACAGAAGAACTGCGGCAGGAGCGGGACACGATTCCCGATACTGCTTTCACTCTGCTGGAGGATGTCTGCCGCGACTACCAGACAACAGCAGCTGCCATCTGTAAATATATGGGTAAGGCATGAGCGTATTTCGACAGCGGGAGATGAAATACACGGTATACTGCTGAGAGACCGCGAAGAGAAAGGTCACTGAATAATGAGGAATGAAAAGGTTCATACGCAAAAGAATAGAGTGCTGCGGTTTCTTCTGTGGTGCGTCGCTCTTTTGATCATGCTTCTCCTGTTTTCCTCTTTCTCCAGAATGAATCATGCACGCATCCTGCGGCAGAATGAGAATTACGTTCAGGACAGCGCAGTCAAGACGGCAAGACAGCTGGATAAGGTACTGACTGATGCGCTGGATCATATTGAGAGGATGGCCTACTGGTTTGGCACTATACTGGAATTCCCGGAGGTGACACCCGTTCAGCTTCAGGAGCTGGAGGAGCACACCTCCTTCAATTATGTCCGTTTTGCGGATGCCGAAGGGAAAAATATAGCCTCTGACGGCAGAAGCAACGATGCCAGGGACAGGGAATACTTTATAGAAGGTATGGCCGGAAATCAGGGAATATCTGTTACCAGGAGATCCAGGATTACCAGTGAGACTCTGGTGAATTTTTATGCACCTCTCAGGTATGAAGGAGAGATTATCGGTGTTTTGCGCGGTGTTTTTCTGGCGGAGGAGCGCATGAAGGAGCTGCTGGAGTCCTCTTTTTTCGGTGTGGATGCTGAAGCTTTTCTGTGTATGCCGGATGGAACGATCATTGCGGAGAACGAAGGGGACAGCGGCGATTTCAGCGAGCTGGAAAATCTGAAAGATTATCTGACGAAAGAGGCGGATATGAGCGCGGAGAGTGCAGGCTCTGTCCTGCACGCCTTTGAAACGGGAGAGAGCGCCGGCTTTTCCTATCACACTGAGTTCGGAGATGGCAACGGATACATTATAAAACTGGAGAATGCAGACTGGTTTCTGGTTCAGACCTTTCCCAGCAAGGTCACAGGGAAGATGTATCAGGAGGCAATGGATGCAGGCGTGATCCTGGAGATTTCCCTGATTGTCCTGTTTCTGTTGTATATTGTCCTTATGCTGGCTGTCAACCGTCGGGAGACAAAACGGCAGAATGTACTGAAAAGTGCCATGGAAGCGGCGGAGAAGGCTAACAGGGCCAAGAGCACTTTTCTCTTTAATATGTCTCACGATATTCGCACACCTATGAATGCGATTATCGGTTTTGCAAATCTGGCAGATCAGTACGCCGACAATCCCCAGGCTGTAAAAAATTACGTTGGCAAGATCCGGCGGTCAGGTGATGTATTACTGAAGATTATTAATGATGTTCTGGACCTTGCACGCATTGAGAGCGGAAAGTCCATGCTGGAACTGGCGCCCCACGATCTTCAGGAAAGTGTGCGCAGTGCACAGGATATGTTTGGTGAAAGCATGAAAGAGGCAGGTCTGCATTTTTCAGTGGAAATCGAGATTCGGGACAGAGTGGTTCTGTGCGATGACCTGCGTATGCATCAGATTTTTATTAATCTGCTCAGTAATGCTCAGAAATTTACGCCGGCAGGCGGCTGCGTCCTGCTGCGCTTTGAACAGACTGGTGAAAAGAGAAATGGAACTGCGGCATATCAGCTGACTGTCCGGGACAGCGGCATAGGTATGAGTGAGGAATTTCTGTCCCACGTATTTGATGCCTTTGAGCGGGAGCGATCCTCCACGGTCACGGGCATTGAGGGAACCGGATTGGGTCTGTGCATTGTCAAAAATCTGGTGGATATGATGGGCGGTACCATTCGCGTGAAAAGTGCACCCGGAAGGGGAACGGAGTTTGTACTCTGCTTTTCGTTTGAAACTGTCTCCCGGGAATCCTGTGAAAACAGAGGCGGGAACGAGACGGAAGCTGTGGATTTTACTGCCAGGCGTCTGCTTTTGGTGGAGGATAACGAACTTAACCGGGAAATTGCATGTGAGGTACTGGAGGGAATGGGTCTTGCGGTGGATGTCGCTGAAGATGGCGCTGTGGCTGTAAAGAAGGTGGCCGGCAGCCAGCCGGGATATTATGATCTGGTTCTGATGGATATTCAGATGCCGGTGATGGATGGCTACGAGGCAACGCAGAGAATCCGGCGCCTGGAGGATGGCAAACTTGCAGAGATACCTATTATTGCGATGACCGCAAATGCCTTTGACGAAGATCGCAAAAAAGCCTTTGAAGTGGGAATGGACGGTTTTGTGACGAAGCCTCTGAATGTGGATGCGCTGCGGTCCGCCATGAACGACACGCTTTATCCGAGATGACGGAGTCATGCCTGTGTCCCGTCTGCGGCCGGGATGGTATTGATGCCGAATCGAGAAACAGAGATGGAAGAGGGATGCAATATATGCTGCCACAAAAACAGATATTAGTTGTAGAAGATAACAATCTCAATCGTGAGATGCTTACAGAGATTCTTTCGGATCAGTATACAGTACTGGAGGCTGAAAATGGGCAGGAAGCGCTGGAGATTCTGAAGCAGTGCAAAGATGGCATCGCACTCATCCTTCTGGATGTGATGATGCCTGTGATGGACGGATTTACCTTTTTGGACACGATAAAAAAGGACGCTGATCTGGCTCTGATTCCTGTCATTGTCATGACTCAGAGCGACAGTGTGGAGGATGAAGTGGCTGCCCTGACTCACGGTGCCACGGATTTTGTGCCGAAACCTTACCGTCCGCAGGTGATACTGCACAGGGTGGCCAGTATCATAAACTTGCGGGAAACGGCTGCTCTCGTCAATCAGTTCAAGTATGACCGGCTGACAGGACTTTACAGCAAGGAATTCTTTTATCAGAAGGCACGGGAGATACTGAACCAGAATCCGGAGAAGGAGTATGTCATCCTTTGTTCTGACATTGAAAACTTCAAACTGTTCAATGATCTTTTCGGTATGTCCGCCGGGGATCGCCTGCTGTGCGCCATGGCAAAATACGGGATGGAGCAAATTGGAGAACAGGGGATCTGCGGTCGTATATCCGCGGATCGCTTTATGGCTCTGTGTCAGCGCAGATCGACCTGGGGGGAGGAGACCTTTGCAGGTCATGTCAGCAGGATCAACGAGTTTTCCGGTTTTACCGGCAGTGTGATGGTTAAATTTGGAATATACGAGATCGTTGATCGTACAGTCCCTGTAGAACATATGTGTGACCGGGCACTGCTGGCGGCAGACCGCATCAAGGGGCAGTACAATAAGTTTTTTGCTGTCTACAACGATACGCTTCGCGATCAGCTGCTGCGGGAGCAGGTGATCACGGATTCTATGGAGTCAGCTCTTACTGAGGGGCAGTTTACCATCTATCTTCAGCCCAAATACAGTCTGAATGATGATGGACTGGCCGGAGCAGAGGCTCTGGTACGCTGGATCCATCCGGAGTGGGGCATCATATCTCCAGGGGAATTTATTCCGCTGTTTGAGAAAAATGGATTTATTACTCTCCTGGATCAGTATGTCTGGGAGCAGGTGTGTGTTCTGCTGCGGGACTGGCGTGAGAAAGGATACGCTACTCTGCCGGTATCTGTCAATGTGTCCCGGGCGGATGTCTATCAGTCTGACCTGCCGGATACTCTTCTGGGACTTGTACAAAAGTACGGGGTGGATCCGGGGGATCTGCATCTGGAAATTACAGAAAGCGCCTATACGGAAAATCCCTCCCAGATCATCAGCACTGTGGAGCGGCTGCGCAGGCTTGGCTTCATCATTGAAATGGATGATTTTGGCAGCGGGTATTCTTCGCTGAATATGCTCAATCAGATGAAGATGGATATTCTGAAGCTGGATATGAAGTTTATTCAGACTGAGACAGCCAAGCCCATGGAACAGGGCATCCTGCGCTTTATTGTGGGACTGGCCCGCTGGATGAACCTGAGCGTGGTGGCCGAGGGTGTGGAGACCCGGGAGCAGCTGGAGCGACTGCGCGAGATCGGATGCGATTATGTGCAGGGATATTTTTTCGCCAGGCCCATGCCAAGCAGAGAATACGAAGATTTATTGAAAACGCAGATTATAGAACACAGAGCTTCTGCTCAGAAGACAGCGCAGACGTCAGATGCTGTGCAGAGCCTGCTGGTGGTGGATGAGGATGCGGCATATCGGAGAATGATTCATCAGATTTTTGACGGTCAGTATCAGATTCTGGAAGCCTCTGATGCGCAGGGCGCTCTTGACTGTGTCGCCATCCATGGACATGACATTACTTTTGCCGTGATGCTGAGCATGACGCTGCCGGATCAGGGAGCTGCTTTGCTCCTGAAGGAGCTTCGGCAGGATCCGACATTGTGGCGAATTCCCATTCTGGCCACAATGCCTCAGAGTGAAGAACTGGAAAAACAGGCGCTGGATCTGGACGCTGACGATTTCATCTGCAAACCGCATACACAGCGTGGACTTCGCAAGAGGATTGCGCATCTTCTGAGTATGACAATGCATCAGGAACGGGAGCGCGTTTTGCAGGATGAAGCGTACCGTGACTATCTGACCGGCCTGCTGAACCGGCGGGGATTCCACGCCGCCATTGACTCATTGCGGCAGGAAGATCTGCCTCTGGCTGTATATCTCTTTGATGTGGACGATCTGAAGAAAATCAATGATAATCATGGCCATGGGATGGGTGATGAGATGCTCAGATTCTTTGGTGAGCTGCTTCAGCGCCGTACCCGGGATGGGGATATCCTGTGCAGGTATGGCGGAGATGAATTCGTGGTGATTCTCCGACATATTGATTCCGTGGAAACGATTCTGAAAAAAGGAAGAGAAATTTGTCTCGGATTTGACGACTGGCGGAAGCCGGACGGGGTTCATGCGACCTGTTCCTGTGGTATTGCCCTGTGCGGACCGGACGAGAAGCCTTCCGTGAAGCTGATCGAGAGGGCAGATACTGCGCTGTATCGGGTAAAGCAGAAAGACAAAGGTGGCTGTTGTCTGTGGGAGAAACAGATGGAGGAATCCACATAAATAACGAAAAACCGCGTAAATACGGCATTTCCAGTAGATACGCGGTTTTTGTAAACGGAGACGGTGGGATTCGAACCCACGTGCCGGTTGCCCGACAACTTGATTTCGAGTCAAGCTCGTTATGGCCACTTCGATACGTCTCCATACAGGGATATGGAATCCGGCTGCTGATGTAGCCGGATTCCATTTATGTATTATAAAATAGACCGGCGATTCCGTCAACAGTTTTCTGCGGAACAAAGGAAGGATTGCAGTGAATTGGAAATTCCTGTGGACAATTACTGGTTCGCAGACATAAAATGGGGAAAAGGGGGAAATACGAATGAGGAAACTGGTAATGCAGGGGATACGACAGATGGCCTACAAGCTGATTGGAATGTTCAGAAGATGGAAAATTGCAGGACGTATGGCGCTTTTATTTTTTGTGGCTTCTTTTTTTCCGATTCTTCTGATCAGCCTTGTAATGTATTGGGAGTCCAGTGTCACGCTGTACAAGAATATCAATAAAACAATTGCTTCCGTGAACAATCAGACATCGTCTTATATCAGTGAGAAGATGCGCAAGGTTATTTCAGACAGTGTGGAGATTTCAAATTCGGAGCTGGTACAGAACATTCTCATGAACTATGGAACTTATGATTCGATTAAGTTGTATCAGATCACGAAAGAGGTGATCCGTCAGATGAGCAATAAGTATGTGTTCAATGACATTGTCACGGAAATCACCCTGTATCTTCCTGCCAGGCAGAAGGTGAATCTGTACGGTCCCTATACTTACCGTTTCAAGCCATCAGAGGAGGAACTGGATTCTATGACAGAAGCGGCACAGAGCGGGCAGATTCTGTTCTCGATCAACGAAAATAACAGTATCATTCTGTTCAGGGCGGTCAGAAGCAAGGAAAGCAGTGCACTGATCGGTTATCTGCTTATGAGGGTTGATGAAAACCGCATATCTGATATTTATCCGGATTCTTTTG
>SFEV01000009.1 GCA_004557975.1 Lachnospiraceae bacterium | reverse complement strand
AGGGTTCTTATTCTTATGCGCGTAACCGCGCTCTAATCCTGAGGCGTATCCGCCGACATTAGACCTGCCGTCTAAAGCGGCAAAGGAAGCACGTGAATTTATTCATGTGAGGCTTCACTGAGGACTTTGTGAAAGACCGATGGACTATTTAAGCTGTTTTCAACAAAAAACAGGTTGATAAATCCTGAAGAATAGTGTATTTTATATAAAAATTCAATTATTTATCACTTCAAACCGATGAAGCGGAGATAAAGGCAGTTGTGCGCGCACAGAGAGTCCGGGCAGGTGAGAGCCGGGCCGAAATGCAGACTGTCAAATGGACCGCGGAGGGCGCAGTCAAAGGGTTTCCCGAGTATTCTGCGACGTAAGGCACACGTCAGATGCCGGAGATATGGTAGTATCTCGCAAGAGCGCGAGAGTTTCTGTGCAGGCAGTTCATGAGCGGAGTTTATGGACAGAGGACAGAGATTTTTGCGAAACAGGGTGGCACCGCGGATTGTACATTCGTCCCTGACAGATTATTCTGATCTGTCGGGGATTTTTTTGTCATTGTAACTGTTCAGGATAGGCCGGATCACTTGCTGATGAGGCCGTAAGAACGTGAGTCAGATATATTTTGATAAACAGGAGGAGAAAAAGATATGTATCCAACATTTGAGCAGACAAAGGAGCTTGCTTTGTCAGGAAAATTCAGGCGGATTCCTGTGTGCAGAGAGCTGTATTCCGACTGCTTTACACCGATCGAGGTCATGAGGACCCTGAGGGCGGCAAGCAGCCACTGTTATCTGCTGGAGAGCGCCGAGGCGCATCAGCAGTGGGGCAGATACACGTTTCTCGGATATGCGCCGACTCTGGAGCTGACGTGTGCTGCGGGAAAGGTGAAAATCCGGAGAGGAGAGGATGTCTGTGCGGACGGCAGCGGGATTTCCGAGGAGGTGCGTACGGAACAGCCGCAGGAGGTGATACGGGAAATCCTGGAGGAAAACAGGAGTCCGAAGCTGGAGGGAATGCCTCCGTTCGCAGGAGGGCTGGTCGGATATTTTGCCTATGATTATATCTGTTACAGTGAGCCTGTGCTGAAATTCACCGGTGCGGATCCGGACAGATTTCAGGATGCGGATCTGATGCTGTTTGACCGTGTGATTGTTTTTGACCACTACCGCCAGAAGCTGCTGCTGATCTGCGGTGTAAGGACCGATGATCCGGAGCGTTCCTGGAAGGAGGCGGAGCAGACTCTGGATGAGATGGAGAAGCTGCTTCGAAGCGGCGCCAGAGCATATTTCCCGCCGATCCGCCTGGAGACGGAGCTGCAGCCCCTCTTTTCACGGGAGCGGTACGCAGAAATGGTGGAGAAGGCGAAGTACTACATCAGGGAAGGTGACATTTTCCAGGTGGTGCTTTCCAATCCTGTCGAGGCGAAGGCTCAGGGCAGCCTGTTTGATACGTACCGTGTTCTCAGGACGACGAACCCGTCTCCGTATATGTTTTACTTTACCAGTGACGATATTGAGCTGGTGGGCGCTTCGCCTGAGATACTGGTCAGGCTGGAGGATCAGACGCTGTACACCTTCCCCCTTGCAGGCACGAGACCACGCGGGGAAACCCGGGAGGAAGACGAAAAACTGGAGCGGGAGCTGCTGGCTGATGAAAAGGAGCTGGCGGAGCACAATATGCTGGTGGATCTGGGACGGAATGATATCGGAAAGATCAGCGAGACGGGCGCCGGGCAGCACGGTGTGGCGACGGCCACGGCGGCAGCACTGATGGGTATGGAGTGCGAGGTGTTCATGGGCGAGGAGGATACGAAGCGTCAGGCGCTGAATGTATACCGGATGCGGCTTCTCGGCGCGCAGTGGGCTTCGGAATCTCCACACCGGAGCAGGCAGAGCGGATGGCGCGGGATGCGGACGGCGTGATTGTCGGTTCTGCAATTGTGAAGATCTGTAAGGAGTACGGGAAGGACTGTGTTCCCCATGTGGCAGAGTATGTCAGACAGATGAAAGCAGCGGCAAACAGACACAGACAATAACAGAAAAATAAAAACTGAACAGATACGCAGAATCAATACTGAGCAGAAAGAGAGACGCCTGGCGGCAATCCATATTTTCACGGATTGCCGCCAGGCGTTTTCCTGTATTATGATCAATATTCCGAGCTGCCTGTTTCGGTTCAAATTTCCAGTGCACCAAGCGCCGCTTCATCGGCCACGATCGTCACGTCGCTGTGAAGCTGCAGGATCGATGCCGGTACGGCCGGTGTGATCGGGCCGCTCACCACTTCTTTCAGAATGGAAGCTTTGTCTGCGCCGCTTACGACCACAAGAATCTTCTTTGCCTGCATGATATTTCCGATGCCCATGGTGTAAGCCTGGCGGGGAACGTCTGCTTCCGATGCGAAAAACCGCTTGTTGGCTTCGATGGTGCGCTCTGTCAGGTCCACACAGTGTGTTTCTTTTATAAATACGTCTGAGGGCTCGTTGAAGCCGATATGTCCGTTATGACCGAGACCGAGAAGCTGCAGGTCGATACCGCCTGACTGAGCGATGATGCGGTTGTAATCGTCGCATGCCTTCTGTGCATCCGGCTCCAGGCCGTCGGGGACAAAGGTTCGGGATTTGTCGATATTTACATGGTCAAACAGGTTGGTATTCATGAAATAGCGGTAGCTCTGGTCGTTTTCCGGTGACAGTCCCCTGTATTCATCGAGATTGATGCTGGTTACGCGGGAGAAATCCACATCTTCCTTATTGTACCAGTCAATAAGCTGGCGGTAAATTCCGATCGGAGTGGAGCCGGTTGCCAGACCGAGCACACAGTCCGGTTTCATAATGATCTGGGCGGAAATAATATTTGCCGCCTTTCGGCTCATGTCCTGATAATTTTTGGCTTTTTTGATAATCATAATCACAGTCCCTTTCTGGTTGATTGATTCATAGTTACAATTACAACGCTTTTCTTCAGTATAACAGTTTACAGATAAATATCAAGAAACAGAATGCTCTTTGGCAGTACTTTCACAGTTGGAAAGAAAGAACACGGCTTTGTGTAAATTTGCTGAAAGCTCCGGTCGAAACCGGACGAAAAAGAGCCCCATATTTAGAAAGACATGAAAGCACTTTCAATAAAGCCAAAAGGTATTGAAAAAAGATTCGTGGCTGATATAATGACGGCACATGAAACAGGAAAGGAGAGATACGCATGAATGAAAGAGTGGAAAGCCTGAAAGGCAAACTGATTGTATCCTGTCAGGCGCTGCCTCACGAGCCGCTTCATTCCTCCTTTATCATGGGGAGAATGGCTCTGGCTGCAAAGGAGGGAGGTGCAGTCGGCATCCGGGCCAATACGAAGGAGGACATCCGGGAGATTCAGTCGCTGACAGACCTGCCGGTCATCGGCATCGTAAAGAGAGATTACGAAGACAGCAGAGTCTACATTACTCCGACCATGAAGGAGATTGAGGAGCTGATGGAGGTCAGGCCGGAGATCATAGCCATGGATGCCACGATTTCCGTAAGACCGGGAGGAAAGACGCTGGATGAGTTTTTCTGTGAGGTGAAGCAGCGGTATCCGGAACAGCTCTTTATGGCTGACTGCTCCACGGTGGAGGAAGCGTTTCACGCGGATGAGCTGGGATTTGACTTTATCGGGACAACGATGGTCGGCTATACGGAGCAGAGCAAAAACGACAGAATCGAGGAGAATGATTTCGAAATTCTCAGAAAGATTGTGGCGAATGTGAAGCACAGAGTGATTGCGGAGGGCAACATCAACACGCCGGAAAAAGCGAGAAGAGTCATTGAACTTGGCGCCTTCAGCGTGGTGGTCGGATCCATTATCACGCGTCCGCAGCTGATTACAAAATCATTTGCGGATGCTCTGATGAACTGAGAACCCATTAATTTTACATTTCATATAAGAAAAGGAGAAGAAACATGAGAAATCTGGACAAGTACAAAGGCGTCATTCCGGCATTTTACGCATGCTATGACAGGGACGGGAACATCAGTCCGGAAGGCGTACAGTCACTGACAAAGTATTTTGTCAGAAAAGGTGTAAAAGGTGTTTATGTCAACGGCTCTTCAGGAGAGTGCATTTACCAGAGTGTTGAGGACCGGAAGATCGTCCTGGAGAACGTCATGAAGGCCGCAGAAGGAAAGCTGACTGTGATTGCCCACGTAGCCTGCAACAACACAAAGGACAGCATGGAGCTGGCCGCGCACGCAGAGAGCGTCGGTGCGGATGCCATCGCCGCCATTCCGCCGATTTACTTCCATCTGCCGGAGCACGCCATTGCACAGTACTGGAATGACATCAGCTCTGCAGCGCCGAACACCGATTTTGTCATCTACAATATCCCGCAGCTTGCAGGCGTTGCCCTGACACAGAGCCTTTACGCTGAGATGAGAAAGAATCCGAGAGTGATCGGCGTAAAGAATTCTTCCATGCCGGTGCAGGATATTCAGATGTTCAGACAGGCGGCAGGAGATGACTATATCGTGTTCAACGGTCCGGACGAGCAGTTCATCAGCGGGCGCATCATCGGCGCGGAGGGCGGCATCGGCGGAACATACGGTGCTATGCCGGAGCTGTTTCTGAAGCTGGACGAGTACGTAAAAGCAGGTGATATCAGGAGGGCCTGTGCACTTCAGCACGAGGTGAACGCCATCATCTACAAAATGTGTTCCGCCCACGGAAACATGTACGCAGTCATCAAGGCTATCCTGAAGATCAATGAGGGACTTGAGCTGGGCGGAGTGAGAAAGCCGCTGGCAGACCTGACTGACAGCGATCAGGCGATCGTGGAAGAAGCAGCTGAGATGATCCGCAGCACAAAGAAGGCGTATCTCGGCGAATAACCGGGAGAAAAATATGGAGGAAAAAACGTATGCAGGGTTTTACTGTAATTGATCTGGTGATTCTTATTGTGTATCTGGCAGCAGTTCTGTTTGCCGGTCTTCATTTCGCGAAGAAGGAGATGAAGGGAAAAGAGTATTTTAAGGGTGACGGAACGGTGCCGTGGTGGGTAACCTCCGTATCCATTTTTGCCACACTTTTAAGTCCGATTTCTTTCCTGTCACTGGCGGGAAACTCCTACGCGGGGACGTGGCTGATGTGGTTCGCACAGCTTGGAATGCTGCTGGCGATTCCGCTGACTATCCGGTTCTTCCTGCCGATCTACAGCAAACTGGATATTGATACGGCGTACCATTATCTGGAGCTGAGATTCCAGAGCAAAGGGCTGCGCGTGCTGGGTGCCGTCATGTTTATTGTTTATCAGGTGGGACGTATGTCCATCATCATGTACCTGCCGTGTATGGTACTTGGAGCGCTGACAGGCATCAATGTGAATCTGCTGATCATCATCATGGGTGTGATCGCAATCATTTACTCCTACACAGGCGGACTGAAATCCGTGCTCTGGACGGACTTTATTCAGGGTTCTGTGCTCCTGATCGGTGTGACCTTCGCGCTGGTGTTCCTGCTGATGCATCTGAACGGCGGTGCGGGAGCAATCATGGATGCTCTTACAACGGGCCATAAGTTCCTGGCTCCTGACCAGCCCATCTTTAACCCGAACATTCTGAAAGACAGTGTGTTTATTATGATTGTCGGCGCAGGCTTCAACACCATGGGCTCCTACGTGTCCAGCCAGGATATTGTACAGCGTTTCACGACGACGACAGACACGAAGAAGCTGAACAAGATGATGCTGACAAACGGCTGCCTGTCCATCTTTATCGCAACGGTATTTTATCTGATCGGTACGGGTCTGTACGTATTCTATCAGCAGAATCCGCTTCCGCCCGCGGCAGCTCAGGATCAGATTTTTGCATCCTACATTGCATTTGAGCTTCCGGTGGGTATTACAGGACTTCTGCTGGCGGCCATCTATGCGGCAGCCCAGTCCACGCTCTCCACAGGTCTGAACTCCGTCGCATCCAGCTGGACTCTGGATATCCAGGCGCGTCTGGCAAAGAAAGAGATGAGCTTTGAGAAACAGACAAAGATCGGACAGTACGTATCTCTGATTGTAGGTATTTTTGCCATTGCAGTGTCCATCGTTCTTGCAAACGGCGGTGTGAAATCTGCTTATGAATGGTTCAACGGATTCATGGGCCTGGTTCTTGGAATCCTGATCGGTACCTTTATCCTCGGTGCGTTTACGAAGGTGGCAAATACGTTCGGTGCAACGCTGGCGTTTATTGCATCCTCCGCTGTTATGATCGGAATCAAGTATTTCGCTCCGGCAGGCTCCGTATCCATCTGGTCCTACTCCATTATCTCGATTGCCGTATCCCTCGTGGTGGGTATTCCGGCAAGCCTGATCTGGAGAAAGGCAAAGGGGGATACTTCCGTACCGGCTCCGAATACGACAATCTACCGTTCCTGACAATCTGTCATAAACAGGCGGGAACCACACCGGCAGCGTCATACAGAGGCGGCGCTGCCGGAGAAAGAAATAACAGGAGGAAGAATGACATGATTTTTGGAAATATGGAAAATCCGGAGGAGTTTGGGTTCCTTGAGGAACAGATCAGAGAGTGCTTTGCATATGCGAAGAACCACGATCTTGTTTCCTGGGAAAAGGGCCGCCATGAGATTGATGAAGATCGATTGTTTGTGAACATTGTGGAATACACCACCACCGTGCCGGAGGAACGTTTCTGGGAAGCACACAGAAAATATCTGGATGTGCATCTGATGCTGCGCGGAACGGAGCAGATCGATCTGAACTTCATCCGGAACATGAAAACGGGAGAGTTTGTGGAAGAGGAGGATTTCCTGCCGATGGTCGGGGAGAAGAACAGCTCCGTGATCCTGCGGGACGGGGATTTCCTGATCTGTTATCCGGCGGACGGACACAGAACGGCAGTGGCGGCGGACGGTCCGCAGACAATCAAAAAGGCAATTTTCAAAGTGCTCATCTCATCATTGCGAAAAGAAACCAGATCAATTATAATGTAAGGCAGCAGTACGGGATAGCATACGGTCTGCGGGCTGCTGCCCCGGATGGATACACGGAAGATGTGTCAGTGAAGGAGCAGCTATGAAAAAATATGTAAGCATTGATATCGGCGGTACTGCGATCAAGTACGGCCTGATTGATGAAAACGGAAATATTCTGTGCAGATATGAGCAGAAGACAGAGGCGCACAGGGGCGGCCCTGCAATTCTGGAAAAGGCAGTCCGTATCGTGGATGATTTCCGTAACGAGGGGGAGATCAGCGGAATCTGTATCTCGACGGCCGGAATGGTGGATACGAAGCGCGGCGAGATTTTTTATTCGGCTCCTCTGATTCCGGACTATACGGGGACGCGGTTTAAGGAGACCATGGAGCACCGGTTCGGTGTGCCCTGTGAGGTGGAAAATGATGTCAACTGTGCCGGACTGGCAGAGTATGTATCAGGTGCATCGAAGGGCTGTGAGGTGGCTGTCATGCTCACTGTGGGGACAGGAATCGGCGGCAGCCTCATCATTGGCGGCAGAGTGTTTCACGGCTTTTCGGGAAGCGCCTGCGAGGTGGGCTACATGCACATGGAGGACAGCGATTTCCAGACGCTCGGTGCGGCCAGTATTCTGACGAAGAAGGTGGCGCAGTGGAAGAGGGAACCCGCCTTCCGGTGGAACGGATATCGTATTTTCGAGGCGGCAAAGGGCGGAGATGCACTGTGCATCCGCGCCATCGATGAGATGGCGGATGTGCTGGGAAAGGGTATTTCCAATATCTGTTACGTGGTGAACCCGGAGGTGGTTGTGCTGGGCGGAGGCATCATGGCACAGGAGGAATTTCTGAAAGGCAGGATCGAAGCTGCCGTTAAAAAATATCTCGTTTCCGGCATAGCGGAGCATACGAGGATTGCATTCGCGCATCATAGGAATGATGCCGGAATGCTGGGAGCATTTTATCATTTCTGTCAGTGTCGGGGAAAATAGGTGGAAGTGTACCATGGAATACTATTTAAAGTCTGTAGTTCCGATTATTGAATCAAATTATGACAATTTTACAACGGTAGAAAAAAATATCGCGGACTTTTTCATACAGAATCAGAAAAAAACGGATCTGTCCGCAAAGGCGATATCAGAACAGCTTTTCGTGTCCGAGGCTTCCCTGTCGCGGTTTGCCAAGAAGTGCGGCTTCCGCGGATACCGTGAGTTTGTGTATCAGTATGAGCAGAATTTTGTGGAAAAGCAGGAATCCATCACGGGCAACACGCGAACGATTCTGACCGTGTACCAGGAGCTGCTGAACAGGACGTACAGCCTTGTGGATGAGGCGCAGATCGGCAGAATCAGCCGTTTTCTGAACCAGGCGGAGAGAGTGCTCGTGTGCGGAAGGGGAAGCTCGGGGCTGGCGGCCAGAGAGATGGAGCTGCGTTTCATGCGGATCGGCGTGGACATTGACTCCATCGGAGATACGGATCTGATGCGCATGCAGGCCGTATTTCAGGATAAGCGGAGCCTTGTGTTCGGAATCAGTATCAGCGGACAGCAGGAGGATGTGCTGTATCTTCTGCGTGAATCCCACCGAAGAGGGGCCAGAACAGTTCTGATGACCGCCAAAAACAAGGATGAATATGCAGAATTCTGCGATGAAGTGGTGCTTGTCCCGTCGCTGAATCATCTGGATCACGGGAATGTGATTTCACCCCAGTTTCCGATCCTTGTGATGCTGGATGTCATTTATTCGTATTACGTGGAGAAGGACAAGTACATCAGGGAGATTCTGCATGACAATACGCTGCGGGCGCTGAAGGATGGAAGAGGCGGATATCGAAGATCGATGGAGTAGAAGAAAACAGGCAGAGGATGGAGGTGCCGGCATGATTATAAAAAATGTAAAAGTATATACACCGGAGAGAACCTTTGAAGAAGGTGAAATCGTGATCCGGGACGGCGTAATCGGGGAGGTACGCACAAACAGGAGGCTATCTGACTGTGAACAGCAGGAAGTGGAGAGTATGGAGAGAGAAGCGCCCGGCAAAGCGCTGGACGGCAGGGAGATGACGGAATGTGAAGTGATCGACGGCCAGGGCTGCTACGCCATTCCGGGTCTGATTGACCTGCATTTTCACGGCTGCGTCGGTCATGATTTCTGCGACGGGACGAAGGAGGCGATCGGGGCGATCGCAAAATATGAAGCGTCTGTGGGAGTGACAGCCATCTGCCCTGCCACCATGACACTGCCGGTGGAGGAGCTGGAGCACATTCTTGCGGTTGCAGCAGAGTATAAGAGAGAGACAGAAGCGGATCCGCAGAAAGATTCCTCAGGCGCAGATCTGATCGGCATCAACATGGAAGGACCGTTTATCAGCCCGGCAAAAAAGGGAGCACAGGACGCCAGGAATATCATTCCCTGCGATACAGGGATCTGTCAGAGATTTCTCGACGCTTCGGAGGGACTGGTAAAGTTTGTCGGGATTGCACCGGAGGAGAGTGACGCGTCGACATCATTCATTGAGCAGATGAAGGACAGGGTTCATATTTCTCTGGCCCACACCAACGCGGACTATGATACGGCAAAGGCGGCGTACGATGCAGGAGCCAGCCACGCCGTGCACCTGTACAATGCGATGCCGCCCTTTACACACCGGGCGCCGGGGGTTGTGGGAGCTGTGGAGGACAGCGGCCACGTGACGGCAGAGCTGATCTGTGACGGCGTGCATATTCATCCGTCCGTTGTGCGCGCCACGTTTGGCATGATGGGAGCGGACAGGATGATCCTGATCAGCGACAGCATGCGCGCCACGGGAATGCCTGACGGCAGGTATCTGCTGGGCGGTCTGGAGGTGGATGTGGTTGGCAACCGTGCGACTCTTGTATCCGACGGCGCTCTGGCAGGCTCTGCGACGAATCTTGCAGACTGTATGCGTGTGGCCGTGAAGCAGATGGGGCTTCCGCTGGAGACAGCAGTGGCCTGCGCCACCGCAAATCCGGCCAGAAAGCTGGGCGTTTACGATCAGTACGGCTCCATTGAGGCCGGAAAAAAGGCGGATGTGGTGCTGCTTGACCGGGAACTTGGCCTTAAGCTGGTGGTGAAGGACGGGAAGAGACTGTAAGATATGTATAAGAATATGTATAAGAAAAGAAGCACTTTGCTGCGGCAGATCAAAATGATGTCTGCCGTTTTTGCCGTTGGTGTCACAATGCTGATTCTTTCTCCGGAAGCCTGCGCGCAGACACCGGAGGCTGAGACGGAAAATCCGGTTCCGTCATTGCGGTAATCCCGGTGACGATCATTTTCCTGTTCCTGCAGAAGTATTTCCTGGCGGGACTGATGAGCGGATCGGTGAAGGGCTGATATATATCAAGATGCAGAAGAAAGGTTGGATATTGTAATGAAACGAACAGAAATTCAGGAAAACGGCCTGAACCTTGTACTGGAAATTACAGATGAAAACGAAGTGAAGCTGCTTCATTTTTCGGCACTTCCCTTCGACGAAAAAGATATCATTTCCGCGGACGGTGTGACTCCCTTCCGTCTCGTGGAGGTTATGGTTTCAGGGCTTGACCGGCCCGGAGAAAGGCACGGTACGAAATATGTGCGCACGGCGCCGGGCTATCGTCTGAAGTACCGCGATATGAAGGATTACAGAAATGAAACCGGACGAAAGCTGGAGATTACGACGGAGGATCAGCCCACGGGGCTTTCTGTCTGCAGCCATATCCAGTTTTATGACGGGATTTCCATGGTGAGAAGCTGGACAGAGCTTCGCAATGAAGGGACAGAGGATCTCGGCATTGAGTATGTGTCCTCCTTCGCTCTCACCGGTATCGAGAAAGAAGGGCTGATGAACTCCGACGAAAAGCTGGAAATTCTGGTTCCACACAACGCATGGCAGAAGGAGCTGATCTGGAACCGTTATTCCCTGGATGATCTGGGAATGTCCATCTCACAGCCCCATGAAATCCGCCGTTCTTCGCAGACAGTCAGTGTCGGCAATACCGGCAACTGGTCAACAAAGAATTATCTGCCCATGGGCTGTGTGAAAAATAATGAGACAGATTCCATGCTGTTCTGGCAGATTGAGCATAACGGTTCCTGGTACTGGGAAATCAGCGACCAGGATGGTCATATGTATGTGCAGCTTTCCGGTCCGACGGAGCATCAGTCACACTGGTGGAAGAACCTGAAGCCGGGAGATTCCTTCGTCAGCGTTCCGGTCAGTGTCGGTTCCGTATTCGGTGATATTAACGAGGCTGCAGGTGAGCTGACGAAATACAGGAGAGCAATCCGCAGGAAGAACCGCGATAACGAGACGCTCTCCGTCATTTTCAATGATTATATGAACTGTCTGTGGGGAGATCCCACCACAGAAAAAGAGCTTCCGCTGATTGACAAGGCACATGAGGCAGGCTGCGAATACTTCTGCGTGGACTGCGGCTGGTACTCAGATGGCTTCTGGTGGGACGGAGTAGGCGAATGGCTGCCGTCCGAAAAGCGCTTCCCGGGAGGATTGAAGGAGGTCATGGATTACATCCGCTCCAAAGGCATGATTCCCGGCGTGTGGCTGGAGCTTGAGGTCATGGGAATCAAATGCCCGAAGGCAGACCGGGTGCCGGACGACTGGTACTTTATGCGCCACGGAAAAAGAGTTTACGACAGAAGCCGATACCAGCTGGATTTCCGCAATCCGGAGGTCATCGCACATGCCACCGAGGTCATCGACCGCCTGGTGGGAGAGTACGGTGTCGGATATATCAAGATGGATTACAATATTGAGCCGGGTATAGGAACGGAGGTCAATTCCGACAGCTGCGGCGACGGTCTGCTGGGCCACAACCGCGCGTACCTGAAATGGCTGGACGGCATTTTCGCAAAATATCCGGACCTGATCATTGAGAACTGCTCCAGCGGCGGACTGCGCATGGATTACGCAATGTTAAGCCGCTACAGCATCCAGTCCACCAGCGACCAGGAGGATTACGTGCGCTACGCGACGATCGCGGCCAACTCTCCCATGGCGCTGACACCGGAGCAGTCCGCCATCTGGTCATACCCGCTGACCGAGGGTGACAAGGAAGAAGTGATCTACAATATGATCAACGCACTGCTTCTTCGCATTCACCAGAGCGGACATCTCGTAAACCTGAATCCGGAACGTCTGGAGCTGGTGCAGGAGGCAATCGCTTACTATAAGGAAATCCGTCAGGATATCAGGACGGCGCTTCCGTTCTGGCCCCTTGGCCTGTCCATGTACCGCGATCCATGGGTCAGCCTTGGACTGAAGACAGAGAAGCGCGATTATATCGCAGTGTGGAGAAGAAACAGCCAGACAGAACGCGTTGTCATTCCGGTAAAGCACCGCAGAGGGCAGAACATCAGCGTGACCTGCGGTTACCCCAGGACAGAGCCATGCCGGTATCAGTGGAATGCACAGGCGGGAGAGCTCACCGTAGAGCTGCCGGAGAGAATCAGCGCAAGGCTGTTCCAGCTTGATGTACAGTGAGAGTGATGTTATAATTTAACCGAATCAAGTAAGTCCCCCACTTCAAATGCACAGAGCATTAAGTGGCGGGCAGGGACTTGCAGCTGCGCTGCAAAATGCAGAATGGAAAGAGGAGACAGAATATGAGTTTTAAAGTAGCGTTTATCGGCGCGGGCAGCCTTGTATTTGCCCGCACACTGTTTACAGACCTGATGTCTGTGCCGGAATTTCACAATATAAAAGTAGCTTTTACCGATATCAACGCAGACAATCTTGAGAAGGTGACTTCTCTGTGTCAGCGTGATCTGGACGAAAATAATATTCCGATTCATATTGAATCGACGACAGACCGCCGGGAGGCTTTCCGCGATGCGCGGTATATCATAAACTGTGTGCGTATCGGCGGACTGGAAGCGTTTGAGACAGATATTGACATCCCGCTGAAATACGGAGTGGATCAGTGTGTCGGTGATACACTGTGCATCGGCGGCATTATGTATGGACAGCGTGTCATCGCAGAGATGCTGGAATTCTGCAGGGATATCCGCGAAGTAGCGGAAAAGGATGCCATCCTTCTCAACTATTCCAACCCCAATGCCATGGCCACATGGGCATGCAACAAGTACGGCAAGGTAAAGACCATCGGTCTCTGCCACGGAGAGATCCACGGAGAAAACCAGATCGCCGAAGTTCTGGGAATTCCGAGAGAGGAACTGGATGTGACGTGCGCCGGTATCAACCATCAGACATGGTATATCTCCGTAAAGCACAACGGAAAGGAAATGCTGGATCAGATTCTTCCCGGATTTGAGGCACACGAAAAGTTCAGAGAGGAGGAGAAAGTCCGCATTGATATGCTGAAGCGCTTCGGCTACTATTCCACAGAATCCAACGGCCATCTCTCCGAGTATGTGGCGTGGTACAGAAAGCGTCCGGACGAAATTATCGACTGGATCAATCTCGACAACTGGATCAACGGCGAGACCGGCGGCTATCTGCGTGTCACGAGAGAGGAGCGCAACTGGTTCGAGACAGATTATCCGAAGATTCTGGCGGAGCCGCCGAAGAAAATGGACGGCTCAGAGCGCAGCCTGGAGCACTGCTCCTACATCATCGAATCCCTTGAAACGGGAAGAAAATACCGCGGTCACTTCAATATCATGAACGAGGGCTGCATCACAAACCTGCCGGACGAGTCCGTAGTGGAGGTTCCGTGCTACGTGGACGGCAACGGCATTTCCGTACCGAAGGTGGGCGATCTGCCCCTCGGATGTGCGGCAGTCTGCTCCCAGTCCATCTGGGTACAGAGACTCGCCGTTGAGGCTGCCGTTTCCGGCAATGTCAGTCTTCTGAAGCAGGCCGCACTGATGGATCCGCTGACAGGAGCCGTATGCAATCCGCCGGAAATCTGGCAGATGGTGGATGAGATGCTGGTAGCGCAGGAGAAGTGGCTGCCCCAGTACAAAGAGGCCATCGCCCAGGCGAAGATCAACATGAGCCGCCCGGACCTGATTCCGGTAAAGGAGAATTACCGCGGAGCCGTAAGACTGCGTGAGAAGACACCGGAGGAAGTGGCAAAGGAGCGCGCGGAGCGCGTGATTACGGCGTAAGAGGCGCTGAGATATTTCAGTATTGTCAAATAACAGGATAAATAAGATTCAGTGGGAGAATGGATGCATGATTACCATTCTCCCACTTTTGTATTGAAAAGTACTCTGTCCCCATCCTCTTAGGATGTATTATTAGGTATACACTTTAAATAAGTTGCATATCATATAATGGACAAAGTCTTTAAATGGAATAAAAACGCAATTTAAACATCGTATTTGTGTAAAAATAAGCAAATATTCTTGATAAAATGCAATTCATGTGCTACTATAATCGTGAGAAAGGATAACTATGAAAAAGGAGGAAAAGAATATGCTACTTGAATTTTCTTGTACAAACCATAAATCTATACGAGAAGAAATATTGTTTTCAGCCTTGGCCGGTAGTGACACAACATACGAGGAGAAAACAAAAGAATTCGAAGGACACAGAGTTCTTAAATCAGCTGTGATTTATGGAGCAAATGGATCTGGAAAAAGCAATTTTATCGATGCTATAAATTTTGTCAAAATGTTGGTTATGAATAGTATTAATCATCAGCCAGGACAAGGAATACGACAAGTACCTCATAAATTAGACGGTTTTAAAAAAGAAAGTGTGTATCGAATTCAGTTTGTGACTAAAAACACAAGATATGTATTTGGCTTTTCTTTGAGAAACATGCTTGTTACCGAAGAATATTTGTATTTCTTCCCAAATGGACGTCAGGCAAAGATATTTGAAAGAAAAGGTGAGAAATTTACAACAGGAAGCAAGTTTAGGGGAAAATTATCTACATGTAAAGATGTATTGAAACCTAATAGATTATTGCTTTCATGTGCTGCAAACTTCAGTTCTGTAATTGAGATAGAACATGCATACAAATTTTTTAGTGATGAACTGGTTATATATGGTTCGAATAATCAGGATAGTTGGATGCAGTATTCCTTATATCAGATGAACACAAACGATAAAGTGAAACAGGCTGTTATAGCATTTATGCAAAATTTAGGACTAGGCTTGAAAGATATAGAGGTGACAATTGATCAACAAAAAATGGAAACGGATAAATTGCCGCCGTTTTTATCTGCAGAGTTTAAAAACATAATTTTGCAGGGAAGTGTTGATTCAATCACCGCCAAAGTAATATATGATGGATTTGAAACCGATTTGATGCAAGAAGAATCTACGGGCGTTAAAAAATTATTTGGTTTATTATGTCCGTTGTTAGACATTATAATAAATGGGAAAGTACTTTTGTGCGATGAATTGGAAGCAGGATTGCATGAGTCTCTTGTTTTTGGATTGATTCGATTATTTATGGATTTCAAGTCTGATAATTTTCCACAGATATTCTTTACGACGCATGAAACAGGTCTTTTAAATTTAGATTTATTTAGAAGAGACCAGATATGGTTTACAGAATTGAAAAAAGAAGACCGTTCTACAGAATTATATTCATTGGCAGAGATTAGAAATGTTCGAAAAGATGATAATTTTGGCAAAGGCTATATTTCTGGACGATATGGCGCGATACCTATGTTAAATATTGATTTCGCGAACATTGTTTCAAAAATGTAGGGAGGTGCAGGTATGGCAGAACGAAATTTAGACTTAAATGAACGCGTCGAAGCCAGACGAGACCCACATAGGGTTGCACCGCCTATTAAAATGGATAGGATATAGGGCATCTGTCAGAAATGATTTCAATGAGGTAGGATATGAAAAAAAACAGTTTTTATAAACAGATTCAAAATGCTTTCCGTCCGGATTCCAAATATAAGGTTTTTCTGCTTTCTGTTTTGATTACGGGCCTTTCCTATGGACTTTACAAGGGAATGCTGGACAACTTTCTTGCGGAAGTGGTCCGGATGGGAGAGATGGACAGAGGAGTGACAGAATTTTTCCGTGAATTGCCGGGAATTCTGCTGGTATTTATTCTGGCGGCGTTTTATATGCTGTCGGCGGAGTCCCTGTATAAGATCGGGGCAGTCATCATGCTGATCGGTATGGGAATGCATGCCATGCTTCCGGCTACGAAAATACTGACCACGCTGGCTATCTGTACATATTCGCTGGGCGAACATATCCAGATCGGTATGAAGAGCACGATGTCGCTGGAATACGCCAAAACGGGACGGGGAGGAGCTGCGCTTGGTGTGCAGAACTCGATGAATCAGATCGGCACGCTGGCAGGATATATGATTATTATCGCTGTATTTTCTGCTGTGACCAAAAATCAGCCCTATTCGGCGTTCTTTGCCCTGGCTGCCGTGCTTGCGGGAGTCAGTGCCGTGTTTTCCATGCGCCTTGACGGAAAGAGTGAGACGGATAAGACAAAAAGCCGTTTCTACTTTTCAAGAAAGTATTCGAAGTATTACATGCTGGAAATGTTTTACGGAGCGCGCAAGCAGGTATTTTTCACATTTGGCCCGTATGTGCTGATCCTGTTTTACGGAGCAGACACGGCGACCATCAGCCTGCTCTTTGCAGTCTCCGCTGTAGCCTGTTTTTTTGCTTCACCGATTGTCGGACGGATTATTGATAAAATCGGATATAAGGCAGTCATGGTTTCAGATACGCTGATTCTCGTGATTGTATGCTTTTTCTATGGATTTGCACACCATATTTTCCCGCGGAATATCGCATTTATCGTCTGCTGCGTGAACTATATTCTGGATGCGGTAATCTCGCTTGCATCCATGGCATCCAATGTGTACGTGCAGGATCTCGCGGACAATGAAGATGAAGTCAAGGCAACGATTTCGACGGGAGTTTCCATCAATCATGTAATTACGATTTTTATAGCGCTCTTCGGAGGCTGGATCTGGCAGACACTCGGTATGGAAGTACTCTTTATTGCTTCGGCGCTGCTTGGACTCTGCAACAGCGCGTATGCAGCGACAATCAAAAGGAAAAAGTGATGGAGAAATCTGCCCATCTGTGATAACATAGAGCAGTATATGAAAACACAGTTATTTGGAGGAACAGACAATGAAAATTGCAGTAACTTACGACAATGGACAGGTATTTCAGCACTTTGGAAGAACAGAAAATTTTAAAGTATATGAAGTGGAAAATCAGAAGGTGGTCTCCAGCGAAATCATCGGCTCCAACGGCACCGGACATGGAGCTCTTGCAGGTCTTCTGGCAGAAGCGGGCATTGATGTTCTGATCTGCGGCGGAATCGGCGGCGGTGCGCAGAGCGCGCTGGAAGAAGCCGGAATTGAACTGGTGGCAGGAGCCAGTGGAAATACAGATGAAGTGATTGAGACTTATCTGAGAGGGGAACTGATCTCAACCGGTTCCAACTGTCACCACCATGATCATGAAGAAGGCCATTCCTGTGGAGCACATGGGTGCGGCGGACACGGAGAAGGCCATTCCTGCGGCGGCTGCGGCAGCCACAGTACACTGGAAGGGAAAAATGTGGGCAGGACCTGCCGTGTGCATTACAGAGGAACCTTTAATGACGGCGCCCAGTTTGATTCTTCTTATGACCGCGGTGAACCGCTGGAATTCGTATGCGGTGCCGGTATGATGATCAGAGGCTTTGATGCTGCCGTTGCCGATATGGAAGTGGGACAGATCGTTGATGTCCATCTTATGCCGGAAGAAGCTTACGGTATGCCGGATCCCAATGCAGTGATGACCTTTGAGATTGCCCAGCTTCCGGGATCTGAAGATCTGACCGTTGGACAGCAGGTATATCTGTCCAATGATATGGGACAGCCGTTCCCGGTGAAAGTGGCAGCGAAAACCGACACGACCATCACTCTGGATGCAAACCATGAAATGGCCGGAAAAGAACTGAATTTCAGAATTGAACTGGTGGAAGTAAAATAGGAATAACACTGACCGGGATACAGGAACCTGCGGGAAGCAGGAATCCAATGTTCTCAGGAGGGAGCTTTTATAATGAAACTGAAACGGCTGCTTCAGCAGGAAACGGTACTTATTGTTGCAATTCTGCTTGCGGTGATTTCGTCTTTTTTTGTTCATCCGGACCGGAAGTATATGGATTACATTGATTTCCGCACGCTTGCTGTTCTGTTTTCTCTGATGACGGTTATGGCAGGATTGCAGCGGCAGGGGGTGTTTGACAGGATGGGCCGTGCGCTGACAGCACATACAGGCGGGATATTCCGGCTTGTTCTTGTGCTGACAGGGCTGTGTTTTTTCGGCAGCATGATGATTACCAATGATGTTGCGCTTATGACGTTTGTTCCGTTTACCTTTGCTGTTCTGAGCAATCTGAGAGAGGAGACACGCTTGAGACTGGCCTTACCGGTTGTCTGCATGCAGACAATTGCTGCGAACCTCGGCAGTATGCTGACTCCCATTGGAAATCCTCAGAATCTCTATCTGTACAGCAAGAGCGGTATGAGTATTGCGCATTTTATTGGAATTATGTTCCCGTACACGATGGTTTCTCTGATCCTGCTGGTTGTCTGGGCTGCTTTGCTCTGCCATGGAAAAAAAGAAAATCTTTCTTCGGGGATCAATCGTACACAGAATAGGACGGCATCAGATAGCCCTGCCATTGTGGCGTTGTATGGGATTCTGTTTGTATTGTGCCTGTCTGTTGTGGCGCATGTGGTGCCATATTGGACAGCATTGGCTGCCGTTTTGTTTTGTACATTCTGCGCAGACCGCATTACGCTTCGCAGGGTAGATTATTCTCTTCTTCTGACATTTATCGCCTTTTTTATTTTTATCGGGAATATCGGGCGTATTCCGGCATTTTCATCGTGGCTTCAGCAGGTGCTTTCCGGCAGAGAGGTACCGGTGGCTGTGTTTGCCTCACAGGTGACCAGCAATGTACCGGCTGCGCTGCTCCTTTCCGGTTTTACAGAGAATACAGAAGCATTAGTGATCGGTACCAATCTGGGAGGACTGGGTACACTGATTGCGTCCATGGCAAGTCTGATTTCTTACCGGCAGATTGCAAGAGAAATGCCGCAGGAGAAAGGCAGATATTTCAGAATGTTTACCATATCGAATCTTGTCTTTCTCGCAGTTTTACTGGCAGAGTGGGCGTGGCTGGTTGGGAACTGAGCTGACATTCTGGTTACGGACAGTCAGAACAAAGATGTTTCGGAAAACATATCAGAAGATTATGCGGGAGAATGGATGAGCAGTTGCCATTCTCCCGCATTTGCGTTATAGTAACATGCAATAAATAATTTAGGGGGAAAACAGGTATGCATCAGAACCGGCTTGAGGTTTCGCATTTTTCTGAGAAATATGCAGTGAGAAAAATGATGGAAGAGGATATTCCGACGATCTTCGAGCTTTGCAGAGGAAACCGGTTGTATTATGAGCACTGCGGCAGGCAGAACACGGCGGAGGAACTGAAAAATGATATGACTATTACACCGCCGGGAAAAGGACAGGAAGATAAGTATTACGTTGGATTTTTTGACAGAGAAAATCCGGGCGGCGAAAAGCTGGTGGCTGTCATGGATTTGATCGACGGATATCCGGATTCTGATATCGCTTATATCGGTTTCTTTATGATGAATGCCGTGTATCAGGGTCGGGGACAGGGCAGCAGTCTGATTACGGAACTCTGCGGATATCTGAAGAAGTCCGGTTTTCGGAAAGTCCGGTTGGCCTTTGAGAAAGAAAATCCTCAGTCAAGTCATTTCTGGAGAAAAAACGGGTTTCTGGATCTCAGAGAGGTTCCACGGGAGAAGGCGATTCTCATTGTAGCAGAGCGGGCGCTGTAATAAAACTGGCTGATCTGGGCTATCAGCGGGTATATGAATTTGGTGGTATTCTGGACTGGACCTATCAGGAACTGGTGGAATAGCGGACTTTCTCCACGTTCAAGTATATGTGATACAGGTATACAATTAATATTTAGAGAAAATTTTACACATAGGGTGCGGAAATGGGGAGATTTCGTGTTATAATCAGTGAGAGGATTTTTAGCTGAAAACCAGGGGGATATTCATGATCGAAGGAAAAGAACTGACATTTATTATTTATCTGATACACCAGTTGGCGGATTCATGGCATATGTCACAGGCCAAAGTATATGCTTCTCTGGTGAAAACCGGCATTCTGGATGATTATATCGTACCGTGTTATGATACCCTTCATACGCTGGGCAGGGAATATCTGATTGAGGATATTACAGAACTGTATGCTGAACGGGAGGAAAATCAGTGATAGTTTATCATGGAACTACGGAGATTATTGAAAAACCAGATACTTCTTTTTCAAAGAGATATCTGAAGTTTGATTCGGCATATATTGTGGAGTAAAAACATGGTTGAAAAGGAGATATTGGAAAAAGTTTACAAACAAAATCTGGAAGAGAACATTATACGATATCTTTCTGAGTACAAAGGGATCAGTATTCGTGAGGCTATGGATATATACTATCGCAGCAGGCTGTCCGGGCAGATTGAGTCCGGAGCGTGTGGAATTGAAAATTTGGATTACAAATATCTTGTAGAAGATCTGGTGGAAAACGAGCCGGAGCTTTTTATTAACCGAATCTAAAGAGGGGAACCAGGGAAAATTATGATTTTTGACAGTCACGCACATTATGATGACAAGGCGTTTGAGGAAGACCGGGACGAGCTGCTTGCGCAGATGATCCCGAACGGTATTACCGGAATTGTAAATGTGGGAGCGTCGCTCCAGGGAGTCCGGGCGAGCCAGGAGCTGGCAGAGAAGTATCCGTTTATTTATGCAGCGGTGGGTGTGCATCCCGATGAGGTGGGCTCACTGGATGAGCAGAAGCTTCTGTGGATGTATGATCTTTGCCGGAAGGAAAAAACAGTCGCGGTCGGTGAGATCGGGCTGGATTACTACTGGGATAAGGAAGCTCATGAATTCCAGAAGCTCTGGTTTGTGAGGCAGCTTCAGATGGCAAATGATACGGGGCTTCCGGTCAATATCCACAGCCGTGAGGCGGCACAGGATACGTTTGATATTATGAAAAAAGAACATGCGGGGACGACGGGAGGAGTCATCCACTGCTTTTCATCCTCGGCTCAGATGGCGATGGAGTACGTGAAGCTGGGATATTTTATCGGTGTTGGCGGTGTTGTGACATTTAAGAATGCCCGTGTGATGAAAGAAGTTGTGGAGACGGTGCCGCTTGAGCATATCGTGGTGGAGACGGACTGTCCGTATCTTGCTCCTGCACCGAACCGGGGGAAACGCAATTCTTCTCTGTATCTTCCACTGGTAACGGCTGAGATTGCCCGGATTAAGGGGATGGATGTAAACGAGGTCGAAGAAATCCTGTACGAAAATACGATGCGATTGTATCCCGGTATAAAATCTGTGAAATAGTGGGCGATTTGAATCCGGACAAAAACACGAAATGACGGCAAGCAAAATCCGGTGGAAACAGCGAATTAGCCGGACAAGTTACTTTATCGGAAATAAAAGGAGACTTCATGCAGAAACTTTCAAATCCACAGAAAACCATCGAAATTATTCAGAAATATGGCTTTGATTTCCAGAAAAAGTTCGGTCAGAATTTTCTGATTGATCCTCATGTACTGGACAAAATCATTGCGGCATCAGGAATCACAAAAGAAGATTTTGTGCTGGAAATCGGTCCTGGGATCGGCACGATGACTCAGTATCTTGCGGAGGCCGCCAGAGAGGTGACGGCTGTCGAGATTGACCGCAATCTGATTCCGATTCTGGAGGAAACCCTCGCCGGATACGACAACGTGACGGTGATCAACCAGGACGTACTGAAAACGGATCTGGCAGCGATTGCACAGGAAAAAAACGGCGGGAAACCGATCAAGGTAGTCGCCAACCTTCCCTACTATATCACGACACCGATTATTATGGGACTGTTTGAGAGCCATGTGCCTCTGGACAGCATCACTGTCATGGTGCAGAAAGAAGTGGCACAGCGCATGCAGGCGGGACCGGGGACCAAGGATTACGGTGCACTTTCACTGGCTGTGCAGTATTACGCCGAACCTTACATTGCCGCGAATGTTCCGCCCAACTGCTTTATCCCGCGGCCAAATGTGGGCAGCGCTGTCATCCGCCTGACGAGATACCAGAATCCTCCGGTGGCGGTGAGAGATGAAAAGCTGCTGTTTTCTCTGATCCGGGCATCCTTTAATCAGCGCCGGAAGACACTTCTAAACGGGCTGAAGAATTCTTCGGAGCTGTCTTTCACAAAGGAAGAAATTCTTGAGGCACTGCAGAAGGCAGGACTGCCGGAAAATGTGCGGGGAGAGGCGCTTACGCTGGAGCAGTTTGCAGGACTGGCAGATGCACTGGTGTAACTGCATACAGCATTGTTAAGAGCAGGGGATTCTCACGGGAATAAAACGTAAAGCGGGACGGCAGGATTCAAAATCAGACAACAGGAGGGGCACACTATGATTCGCGAAGAACATTTTACATTTACATCGAATGAAGGGAATGTTAAGATACACGGCATGCGCTGGATACCGGAGGGAGAAGTGCGCGCGGTAGTTCAGCTGGTGCATGGCATGTCCGAACATATTGCCCGCTACAGGGAGTTCGCATTTTTTCTGGCCGGGCAGGGAATTCTGGTGGTCGGACACGATCATCTGGGGCACGGTGATTCCGTAGAATCGGAGGAAGGGTACGGCTATTTCGCGAAGGAGAACGGCGACCGCGCTCTGGTGCGTGACATCCATCAGATTGTACACATGACCAGGAGAGAATATGATAAAGTGCCGTATATTATGCTGGGACACAGCATGGGATCTTTCCTTGTGCGGCAGTATCTCTGCTGCCACGGTACAGAACTGAGCGGTGCAGTCATCTGCGGAACAGGATACCAGCCGGAAGCGGTACTTAAGGCAGCTCTCGCTCTGTGCCGCGTGGAGGCGGCTCTGAGGGGATGGAAGTCGCGCAGCCATCTGCTGCAGTGGATGACCTTCGGCAGTTTTAATTCAAAATTTGCACCCAACCGGACACAGTCGGACTGGCTTTGCCGCAATGAAGAGATTGTTGACGCATACGAAAGCGATCCGAAATGCGGATTCCTGTTTACGCTGAACGGATACTATAATCTGTTCCTGACCATGTACAAGGTAATCCGCAGAGAATATCTGGAGCGGATGCCCAGGGAGCTTCCGGTCCTGTTTATATCGGGAGAGAAAGATCCTGTGGGCGGATTCGGCAAAGGTGTGCGCATCGTCGAGAAGCTTTTCCGGGAAACGGGAATGCGCAGTGTGGAGTGCAGACTGTACCCGGAGGATCGCCACGAACTGCTCAATGAGATGGACCGCCAGGAGGTGTATGAGGACATCCTGGACTGGATAAAACAGAACGGACTGCTGTAATATCGGAAGATGGCGCAAATCAGAACGGATTGCTGCAATATCGGAGGATGGTGCAAAACAGAACGGATTGTCATAATATTCAGGAGAACAGAGCAAAACAGAAAAGCCCGCACGGTGTCGGGCTTTTTCTGTACAATCTTATTTTTCAAAAGTATTATTCTTCCGCTATTCTGACAGCCTCAAGCTTTTCAAACTCTTTTTCCATATCAAAGGATACGAGGAAGGTTTCACCTGCCACATAGAACGTATCGTCGATGTACAGGCCGCGCACAGTCGTATAGTCTGCCGCTCCTGTCAGCATATCCGAATAAAAGTCATAAACCATTTCCTGCGAGAATCCGTTCTCCTCTGTCCAGGAGAAGGTAAGGTATCGATTATCACAGAAGAAACCGATCAGATTTTTCTCCGGCTGGACGAGAATGGATTTGTAATTCTCTATTGCCGGACACCAGGTGATGCCGGGCAGAACCAGACGGTCTGTCTCCGTCACATTTGTCGGGTCGGAGATGTCAAACATGGAAAGCTTCAGCCCGGAGGTAATGCCGGTATTCTCATCTGCCTCATAGCCGATGCCGAGCAGCAGATCTTCGCCGTAAAAATGCAGATAGGAGGAGAATCCGCTGATTTTCAGTTCGCCGAGAATCTGAGGGTTGGCAGGGTCTGAGAGATCTGCGGAGAAGAGCGGATCTGTCTGGCGGAAAGTGACAAAGTATCCCGTGTCTCCGAAGAAACGTGCGGAGCGGATCGTTTCACCTTCTGCCAGATCCTCAATGGAGCCGGTCTGCTGCATGTTCTCGTCAAAGATGAACAGTCCGTTGTGCTCTTCCCAGTCACCGGAGACAGAAAAATCCAGGTCTGTAAGTTCTCCCAGTTTATTTCGCAGCGCGGTTGTGCTGTTGCCGTAGTAGGTGGTGACAACGCGCAGGTATCCGTTGTACTCATTCAGTGAGAAGGAGTCATTCAGATAACCTTTTACGAAGGCAGCGGCCACACCGGTAATCTGTCCGTCTGCATAATGGAATTTCGTGAGCTCTGTCCGCGTCGTTCCACTGGTATACGTTTCATTGGCAATGTAAATATTTTCTGTGCTTACATAGAAGTGTGAAGCGCCGGAAACCAGGATTTTGCTGTCCACGATATCATTCGGGGCAGAGCTGTCCACTGAGGAAATCACCAGATATGCGGTATCCTGCATGGAACCCGGCAGATAAAAGTCAGAAGCCTCTGCTGCAGTGCCGTTGATCCGCGGGATAATGGTGCTCTCATTGTAGGTGCTCTGAATATCCGGATAATAGGAGGTAAACAGGTAGATAAAAGAACCCACCTTGCGGGAATCCGTATAACTTCCCTCCTGGGTCACGGTTCCTGCAAGTACCGGAGCGCTGCGGTCCGCAATATCATACGTGTGAAGTACCGTCTCGATATTTGTGGAGGTATAGTAAACGTCTGATTCCTGGTTCAGCGAAGTCTGTTCCTGCACGGCGATAATATGCAGCAGATCGCCGTCCAGATACATTTCCTGAATGTATGCACTGTTTTTGTCGATGACCTCTGTGATGCTGACTGTCTCAGACGACGCACCGTCTGCACGGACGATGGCCAGTGTGCCGTTTCCACGCAGAATATAGATATACGTGCCGTCCGTCTTGATGATGTCTGCTTCATCCACACCTTTTTCCTGGATATTGGTATCAGAAAAATCTGCGGCACCGGAGCCGGAAGAAGCGCTTTCTGCGTCAGCGTCGGAGGCAGATCTGGCGAGCGCACCCGTATCCTGCGAATAAAGCTCTCTCGTCTCCACCGCAGAGTATTCCATGGTGTCTTCCAGTATAACGTATCCGTAATTAGCGGAAATCTCCTGCAGTGTACGGTAGATTTCCTCATAGCTGTCTGCGTACGTGAAAGCATCTGTCAGGACGGCACTGCTGCGGGGGGAAGTCGTTTCCGATTCTTCGGATGCTGCAGCAGAGACAGTCAGATTTTCTTCCATATCAGCAGATGCGTCCTCAGCAATCCGGATTTTGGAAGAATCCTCTTCGCCGGACAGTCTGGAAATTTCGTTTGCCTGCCAGGCTGCCGTCACAGCCAGAACACAGACGGCTGCCAGGCTGCCATAATGTGTAATATAATAAGAAAGCGATCTTTTTTTACGGCGCCGCTCTGCGCTGTGTTCCGGACGGTTCTGCGCGGAAGCGTTCTGTGAGAGCATTTTTTCTATGGCGTCCGGACTGAGAGAATCCGGCGGAGTGACATTTTCTGCGCTGTCTTTTATTTTATTCAGCAAATCTTTTTCGTTCATACGGCATTCCTTTCTGAAAATATAATATTCGGATGAATGGTTTCACGATAACAGCTGCTCAAGTTTCTTCAGAGCGCGGCTCTGGCGTGAGCGGACTGTATTGGCGTTCATGCCGAGCTGCCCTGCAATCTCCTGACTGGAATATCCGGCAAAGAGATTCATGGAGAGAATCAGACGATCCTCGTCAGGCAGAGAGGCAAAGGCACGCCGGACATCAAGCTGCTCATCTGTTTCCTGTGCGGAATCCGGCATAGATTCATCGAGAGCGGATTCGCGGTTCATGTACTGGCGGATGCGATGACTGCACTTGGCAGTCAGAATCCGGAACATCCACGACTTGAATGCAGAAGCATCGCGAAGCGTGTGAATCTGCGCGAAGGCATCTGTAACTGCTTCACTGACAGCATCCTCCGCGTCCTGCGTATGATGCAGTGTGTAGAGTGCGAAACGATACAGATCCTGATAGATCATTTCGTACAGTGTGGCAAAGGCGTGGGCGTCACCGCCGCCGGCCTGCCGGACAAGTTCATTTATATGTTTCATAATTTCCTCCGGTGCCGCATTTTGCGGCACAAATTCAGGGATAGGGAGACTGTTCTCCCATGTCGACATCTGGTGCACCAAAACGATACCGTTCTGTATATTAAGTGTAAAAAAAGAAGCGGATTGTTGCAAGGAGAAAGATAAAAATTTGAGTTTCCGGCTGTTATGCGGCTGACTCGCTGATTGACTCTTGCGGGAAACACGAAAAGATTATATAATAATAGGACGCAATACAGCGAATAAGGGGCAAATGCCGGCCCCGTTTGATACGGAAAAAGGAGAAAGAAGCAATGAATTTGACTACTGTAAAGGAATTATACCGCAACAGCGATGTTTATACGGGCAAAGAAATCACGGTCGGAGGATGGGTGCGAAGTATCCGCGATTCGAAGACTTTTGGTTTTATCGTACTGCATGACGGTTCTTTCTTTGAGACACTTCAGATTGTATATTCGGACAAGCTGGAGAATTTCGCAGAAATTTCCAGACTGAATGTGGGCGCAGCAATTGTTGTAAAGGGTACGCTTGTAGCGACTCCGAATGCAAAACAGCCTTTCGAAATTCAGGCTGAGTCCGTGGAGGTGGAGGGTGCTTCCACACCGGATTATCCGATGCAGAAAAAGCGCCATTCCATGGAGTTTTTGAGAACGGTTCCGCATCTGCGTCCGAGAACAAATACGTTCCAGGCAGTGTTCCGCATCCGCTCCATGGCTGCATACGCAATCCACAAATTTTTCCAGGAAAGAAATTTTGTCTATGTGAATACTCCTCTGATCACGGGAAGTGACTGTGAGGGTGCGGGAGAAATGTTCCAGGTGACAACCATGGATCTGAATGATGTTCCGCGCAATGACAGAGGAGAGATAGACTATACTCAGGACTTCTTTGGCAAGATGACGAACCTGACAGTGAGCGGACAGCTGGATGCAGAGTCCTTTGCCCAGGCGTTCCGCAGTGTCTATACGTTTGGTCCCACATTCCGCGCTGAGAATTCCAACACGGCGCGTCATGCGGCTGAGTTCTGGATGATTGAGCCGGAAATTGCATTTGCCGATCTGGAGGATGACATGGAGCTCGCCGAATCCATGATCAAGTATATCATCCGTTACGTTCTGGAGAATGCGCCGGAGGAAATGAATTTCTTCAATTCCTTTGTGGACAAGGGACTGATTGACCGCCTGAATCACGTGATGAATTCAGAATTCGGACGTGTGACCTACACAGAGGCTGTGAAGCTGCTGGAGAAAAACAATGACAAGTTCGAGTACAAGGTATCCTGGGGCTGCGATCTTCAGACGGAGCATGAGCGCTATCTGACAGAGCAGATTTTCAAACGCCCTGTATTCGTTACGGACTATCCGAAGGAGATCAAGGCATTCTATATGAAGCTGAATGAGGACGGCAAAACCGTTGCAGCCATGGACTGCCTCGTACCGGGCATCGGCGAGATCATCGGAGGAAGCCAGAGAGAGGATGATTTCACAAAGCTGGAAGGCCGAATTGCCGAGCTGGGCATGAAGCCTGAGGATTACAAATATTACATGGATCTGCGCAAATACGGTTCCACGCGCCATGCCGGTTTCGGACTGGGATTTGAGCGCTGCGTGATGTATCTGACAGGTATGTCCAACATCCGCGACGTAATTCCGTATCCGCGTACTGTCGGCAACTGCGAGTAGGAGGCTGTCCGGCAGGCAGATATGTAAAAGAGAGGAAAGCAAGCGGCAGATGCCGTGAGGGGCGGGCTGCCGCAAACAGATGCAGAGAGGTTCCACCGGGATGGAATTTCATGCATCGCTTGCGGCGGTCCGCATGCATTTTTGGACGGAAACCGGATGGCTGGTTTTCGTCAGAGACGGGGGGATCATGAGCAGCAGGATTTTAGTTCTGGATGATGAAAAGGAAATTGCGGAGGTTATCGCACTGTATCTGAAAAATGAAGGATACGAGGTGATGCTGGCGTACACGGGGCGGGAGGCTCTGAAGATGGTGGCGCAGCAGACGCCGGACCTGGCGCTTCTGGATGTGATGCTGCCGGATGTGGATGGCTTCCGCGTACTGCAGAAGCTCCGCGAGAAACACAGATTTCCGGTTATCATGCTGACGGCAAAGACAGAATCTACAGACAAAATAACGGGGCTTACGCTGGGGGCGGACGATTACATAGCAAAGCCGTTCAATCCGCTGGAGCTGGTGGCGCGGGTCAAGGCACAGCTTCGCCGCTACACGAAGTATAATGAGAATAATCCCAGGCAGCAGGAGAATACCATTGATTTTGCAGGCCTTCTGATGAACCGCGATACCCATGAATGTATATACAATGAGCGGGAGCTTGTTCTGACACCTATCGAATTTGATATCCTGTGGCTGCTCTGCGAGAACAGGGGGAAGGTGATCAGCTCCGAACAGCTTTTTGAGCAGATCTGGAAAGAAAAGTATTTTAAAAACAGCAATAACACAGTAATGGTACATATCCGTCATCTCAGAGAGAAAATGGGAGACGGAAGAAGAAAGAGCGATTTTATCAAGACCGTGTGGGGAGTAGGGTACAAGGTTGAAAAATAATTACAGCAGACTGAAAAGAACAATTTTACTTCGCACAGTGCTTCTGGCGATTCTTGCAGTGGCGGTTGGATATGGAATTCTGACCTTTCTGGTGGACGGGATTTTTCAGGACAGCTTTGCGGGCTTTATGGTGCGCATCTTTACAAAGCTCGGTATGGACCAGTGGAGGGCCGAGGAGTGTTACCGGCAGATTTTTACGTACAACAAATCACTGTTTGTGGTCGGCGGCTTCTGCATCCTGTTCCTGTTCTTTTTCTATATATCGATCGGACGTATGACGAAATATCTGAATGACATCAGCGATGCCCTGGAGAAGATTCTCAACGGCTCGGACGAACCGATTGTGCTGGTTCCGGAGCTGGAGCCCATGGCAGAGAAGATGAGCTCTCTGAAGATGAAGCTTTTGCGGCGCGAGAAGCAGGCGGCGGAGAGTGAACAGAAGAAAAAGGAGCTTGTGGTATATCTTGCCCATGATCTGAAGACTCCTCTGACTGCAGTGACCGCATATCTGACGATGCTCGATGAACATCCGGATATGCCGGCGGAAGAACGGGCGAAATACACGCACATAACACTTGAAAAAGCAATCCGTCTCGAAGAGCTGATCAATGAATTTTTTGATATTACGCGTTTCAACCTCCAGGATATTGTTCTGGAAAAGGAGGAGCTGGACCTCTCGATTCTTCTGGAACAGCTTGCGGATGAGAGCTATGGAATGCTGAGCGAGAAAAACATGACGTGCGCAGTGGATGTGGAGGAACGTCTGATGGTTCAGGGTGATCCTGACAAGCTGGCCCGTGTGTTTGACAACCTTCTGCGCAATGCGGCGGCATACGGATATGAGGGGACGCAGATTCTGATTCAGGCGAGAGGCGGAGACGGCAGGATTACAATTATTTTTACGAATGAAGGTCCGCAGATTCCGCAGAAGAAGCTGGAAATGATATTTGAGAAGTTTTACCGTGTGGATGATGCGCGGTCCAGCAAGACAGGCGGAGCCGGTCTTGGACTTGCCATCGCAAAGCAGATTG
This sequence comes from Lachnospiraceae bacterium, assembly GCA_004557975.1. Lineage (GTDB taxonomy): Bacteria > Bacillota > Clostridia > Lachnospirales > Lachnospiraceae > Choladousia. The sequence goes on along the minus strand of SFEV01000009.1, from coordinate 30,126 downwards.
TGGAGCTGCACGGCGGAGCTATTTCAGCGACCAGTGATACGAGAAGCACGCGGTTTATTGTCAGTATTCCAACCAGCGGTACAAAGCAGTATGAACCTCAGAGACGTCAGCCGTTCAGAAATCAGTGTCTGAAAAAGCGGTGAAATGCAGGAAAGCGGTGATTATATGGGAAGCAGATACAGAGAGGATAACAGCAGGAAACGCCCCAAAAAGAAGAGAAAGAAAACCTTCGGTGATGTCATCAGTGCAATTCTGATGGTGATTGCCCTGTGTGTATTTCTCTTTTCGGCGTATACATTGTACGGATTTTATAAAGAATATAAAAAGAGTGCGGACGAATACGACAACCTGGAGAGCAGCTATGCAGTGGATGACGGGGAGGAACCGGCGCAGCCGGATATCCTGACAGATCTTGACGGACTGGAAGAGGACGAAGCACTGCAGCATGTCACGGGACAGGAAGTCAGGATGGAGACCGTTGTGGAAAACGGCGAGGAGGTATCACTTCCCGTTATGAAGAATCCCATTGATTTTGCGTCGCTTACGGAGGTCAATGAGGATATTGTGGGATGGCTCAGGATCCGGGCCCTTGACATTTCCTATCCGGTGGTACAGGGGGAGGACAACGACTATTATCTGCACAGAACCTTTGAAAAGACAGACAATTTCGCAGGCTGCCTTTTCATGAACTGTGACAACAGGGATGATTATACGGATCAGAATACGATTATCTACGGCCATAATATGAAAGACGGCTCGATGTTCGGAAAGCTGAAGCAGTTTAACGAGGCAGAGACGTTTAAGAAAAGCAAATTTTTCTGGATGTTTACGGCTGACAGAATTTATCAGTACCGCATTTTTTCCGCGGCTGTTGTGAACAAGACAGGAATGACGTACCAGGTGATGTTTAAGGACGAGGAGTTTACGCCGTGGATTACATCGATGTTTGAAAATTCAGTGGTGGAAAATGACGACGTGACAGTGACGAAGGATGACAGGATCATGACGCTCTCCACGTGTACCGGCGATGACGCGACACGGTTTGTCGTGCTGGGGAAACTGACACAGGTGTACGTGGCGAAATAGGTCCGCTGAAAGGATGGTGCAAAATGGAGGATACAAGAGAAAAACTGCAGAAGATCATTGACGAAAGTGATAATATCGTATTTTTTGGAGGAGCCGGTGTCTCCACGGAGAGCGGCATCCCGGATTTCAGGAGTGTGGATGGACTTTACCATCAGAAATATGACTATCCGCCGGAGACGATTCTGAGCCATACATTTTTTGTGCGCAACACAAAGGAATTCTACCGTTTTTATAAAGACAAGATGCTGTGCCTCGATGTGAAGCCGAACGCTGCGCATCTGAAGCTGGCGGAAATGGAGAAAAAAGGGAAGCTGAAGGCGGTTGTGACCCAGAACATTGACGGCCTGCACCAGATGGCAGGCAGTGAGCGTGTGCTGGAGCTGCACGGCAGTGTTCACCGCAATTACTGCCAGAAGTGCGGCAGATCATACGATGCTCTGTATATGAAAAACAGTGATGGGGATGTGCCGAAATGTGAGTGCGGCGGAGTGATCAAGCCGGATGTTGTTTTGTATGAGGAAGGGCTGGATCAGCAGACGATGCAGGATTCTGTCTATTATATTTCCCATGCGGATGTGCTGATTATCGGAGGTACTTCACTGGCCGTATATCCGGCGGCAGGGCTCATTGATTATTTCAGAGGAAGACATCTCGTGGTAATCAACAAGGCGCCGACACCGCGTGACAGACAGGCGGACCTGCTGATTTCTGACAGCATCGGAAAGGTTTTGGGAGCGATCAGAGTCTGAGATGGGCTCACATGTTGCTGTGAACAAAGCAGGCAGTAATGCTTTTGTGGCGGGAAGGTATCAGAAAACAGAAGTCCAAAGGGAAGGGAAAAACAGTATGGAATATGAAGTAGGGCAGATTGTAAAGCTGAAAAAGAAACATCCCTGCGGAAGCCAGGAATGGGAGATTCTGCGTGTCGGTGCGGATTTTCGTCTGAAATGCATGGGCTGTGGACATCAGATTATGATTGCGAGAAAGCTGGTAGAGAAAAATACGCGCGGACTCCGCGGAAAAGAGACAAATTCTGCTTGATTTCCCGGGATTTTTATGGTATTATCAAAAATCGTGATATATATTTCCTTGCTCCTTTCAAGGGAAGGGGCCAGAGACCATAAGGAGGTGCGAGTAGCATGAACAAATATGAATTAGCAGTGGTTGTCAGCGCAAAAATTGAAGACGAAGACAGAGCCGCTACAATCGAAAAGGTGAAAGAGTACATTACCCGTTTCGGTGGTACTGTAACAGAAGTAGACGAGTGGGGAAAGAGAAAGCTCGCTTATGAAATTCAGAAAATGCGTGAAGGATTTTACTACTTCGTTCGCTTTGAAGCTGATGCAGCATGCCCGGCAGAAGTTGAGAAACGTGTCCGGATCATGGAAAATGTCATCAGATATTTATGCGTTAGACAGGATGCATAGATAGAAAAGAGGAGATAGAATGAACAAAGTCATCTTAATGGGACGTTTAACCAGAGACCCTGAAGTTCGTTATTCCGCAGGGGATAACTCCATGGCAGTTGCCAGATATACGCTGGCAGTTGACCGCAGATTCCGCCGTGACGGTGACCAGAGCGCAGATTTTATCGGATGTGTGGCTTTTGGCAGAAGCGCGGAGTTTGCTGAAAAATATCTCCGTCAGGGTACAAAGCTTGTGGTGACCGGCCGTATTCAGACGGGCAGTTACACAAACAGGGATGGCCAGAAAGTATATACAACAGACGTTGTTGTAGAAGATCAGGAATTCGCTGAGAGCAAGGCAGCAGCGGCGGAGAGCGGTATGATGCGTCAGCCGTCTCCGATGGCGGCAGCTCCGATGGCAGCATCTCCGATGCCGTCACCGAGTCAGGCATCTGCAGGAGACGGATTCATGAATATTCCGGACGGAATCGATGAAGAGCTTCCGTTCAACTAGAGCTTGCGGCAGATGAGATCTGCCGGAGCTGTGTGCAAAGACTGTCCGGCAGCGATCGTGAGACTGCAGACCGGGCTGTCTTACCTGTATAATGCGTAAAAGGAGGAAGAACCAAATGGCATTCAATAAAGACAGAGGCGATGCTCCGATGAAGAGAAGAGGCGGCATCCGCAGAAGAAAAAAAGTTTGCGTTTTCTGTGGCAAAGAGAACAATGAGATCGATTACAAGGATGTAAATAAGCTGAAGAGATACGTATCTGAGAGAGGAAAAATTCTTCCGAGAAGAATCACAGGAAACTGTGCAAAGCATCAGAGAGCACTGACAGTAGCAATCAAGAGAGCTCGTCACGTTGCACTTATGCCGTACGTACAGGACTGATCTGCGGGACGTAGCATACGAATGGAAAGAAAGCCCTTAAATGCTGAAACATCAGTATTTAAGGGCTTTTTAACATTCCGGATAGCTGCGGTGGTGCGGTTGTCGCAGTCCGGCTGTACATCGATGGCTGAAAACGGATAGTAAAGAACAAAAAATGAAAACAGCAGCAGAGAAAAGACAGAAATATATATTTTCCGGAAAATCCATCTTTGTTTCCGGAAGCATATCTGATATAATAGTAGGCAGTTTTGTGTGTGCCGCATGGGAGAACATGAACGGAAAGTAAGAAATCAGGGAGATACAAATGGAAGAATTTAAAGTAGAACGCTATATGGAGCTTCTGGAGACAGGGAAAAAATATGCAGAGCTGATGAACAAGTATCAGTGTGCGATCATGGAGGTGGAGACAAAGCTGAAAGTGCTGAATGCGGAATTCTCGCTTCAGTATGACCGCAATCCCTTTGAATCCATCAAGAGCAGGCTGAAAAGTCCTGCCAGCATTATAAAAAAGATGCAGCGTAAAGGTCAGCTTACGGATGAAGCATCTTTTGCCAGAAGCATAGAGGAAAATCTGTACGATGTGGCCGGAATCCGTGTCATCTGTGCCTTTCAGGAGGATATCTACCGGCTGGCGGAGCTGCTGGTGCAGCAGGATGATATCAGACTTATCCGCACGAAGGATTACATCCGCAATCCGAAGGAAAATGGCTACAGAAGTCTTCATCTGATTCTGGAGGTCCCTGTGTTTTTAAAGAGCGGCAAGACACCGGTAAAGGTGGAAGTACAGTTCCGGACGATCGCAATGGATTTCTGGGCCAGTGTGGATCACAGGCTGCGATACAAGAAAGATGTAAAAAATGAGGACGAAATTGTGGAGAAGCTGAGGGTCTGCGCGACGACAATTGCAGCTCTCGACGACGAGATGCAGCAGATTAGGACCATGATCGAGAAGGACTAAAGTGACAAAATACTTTTCTATCTCTGTATTTTGTGATAGAATAAACGAAATATTGAATCGATAAATCGTTCCGTGCTGGTACACGGCGGAAGGGATGGGACAGGATATGAAGCTTGATAAATCGGACAATAAAGCACAGTTGAAATACAGTGGAAAACTGATGCGGCACTGGTACTGGTGTGTCATAGTGATGCTTTTTCTGCTGGTCCTGACGGCGGTGGTTCTGTATGTGGACACGCTGGCGGGCTGCATTGTGGGAGGATTTTCTGCAGTTCTTTATCTGTCTGTCATTGCACTTACTCTGTATTACCGGCCCAAGGTGCTTCAGGAGCTGATTGATTTTGCGTATGCATATGGCGGAATAGAACAGAGAATGATCAAGGAATTTGCGGTTCCTTACGGGATTGCGCAGCCGGACGGCAGAATCCTCTGGATGAATGATATGCTGCTTGGTATTACGGGGAAGGGTGAGAATTATCACAAGAATATTTCCAGCCTGTTTCCACAGCTCAATTCGGCACATTTTCCCATCGGTGATGAGGAGCGCACGGCAGAGATCGATCATGAGGACAAGCGGTACCGCGTCAGCATGACAAAGATCGCTCTGGAAGATCTGGTGGAACAGCACGCCGGGATCGAAAAGCTTCGGGAGGGTGACGGCGAATGCTATGTGATCGGCCTGCACTTCTTCGACATTACGGAGCTGTCGATGTATCAGAAGGAAAATTATGAGCAGAAGCCGGTGGTTGGTCTGCTTTACATGGATAATTACGATGAGGCCATGGAGAGTGTGGAGGATATACGGCGCTCCATGCTGGATGCTCTTGTGGACCGTCGGATCACGAAATACGTTTCCTCTGTGGGCGGCCTGATCAAAAAGCTCGAGAAGGACAAATATCTTCTTGTGGTGAACAGAAAGAGTCTGGAAGTGATGCAGGAGGACCGTTTCTCTGTCCTGGAGGATGTGAAGACCGTCAATATCGGCAATTCCATCAGCGTCACAGTCAGTATCGGAATCGGAACGAACAACGGCGATTACGCGAAAAACTATGAGGCGGCGCGCATGGCCATCGAGATGGCCCTGGCCCGCGGCGGAGACCAGGCGGTCGTAAAGGATTACGACAAAATAACATTTTTCGGCGGCAAGACGCAGCGTTCAGAGCGGAATACCCGTGTGCGTGCAAGAGTGAAGGCCCAGGCGCTCCGCGAGCTGATCGGAGCCCATGAGCGCGTGATTGTCATGGGACATAAGATTACGGATATAGATTCTCTCGGTGCGTGTGTCGGCATATGCCGCGCTGCCATGCAGGCGGGGAAACCGGCGCATATTGTCCTGGGAGATTTGAACGGCGGCATCCGCCCGTGGGTGGCAAAGCTTCGTGAATGCAGCGATTATGAGGATAATCTACTGCTGACGCATGAACAGGCCATTGAGATGACGAATCACAATACGGTTGTCGTGGTGGTGGACACAAACCGCCCCAGCATGGCGGAATGTGAGGAGCTTCTGTACCTGACCAGAATGATCGTGGTCCTGGACCATCACAGACAGGGGACAGAAAAGATCGAGAATGCGGCTCTGTCCTATATTGAGCCGTCCGCTTCCTCAGCCTGTGAGATGGTGGCGGAGCTTCTGCAGTATTATGATGACAGCATACGTCTGAAGCCTCTGGAGGCTGACTGCATGTATGCCGGAATTATCATCGATACGAACAACTTTATGGCGAAGACAGGAATGCGTACCTTTGAGGCCGCTGCATTTCTGCGCCGCTACGGCGCGGACACGACACGGGTGCGCAAGGCATTCCGGAACGATATGGATACGTACAAGGCCCGTGCTGAGGCAGTACGCCACGCAGAGCTGTTTATGGGATGCTATGCCATCAGTATCTGTCCCAGCGAAGGGCTGGAGAGCCCCAACGTGGTGGGCGCGCAGGCGGCCAATGAGCTTCTGAATATCATCGGAGTGAAGGGCTCTTTTGTGCTGACGGAGTACAACAATAAAATCTTTATCAGTGCTCGTGCCATTGATGAGGTTAACGTTCAGATCATTATGGAACGTCTCGGCGGCGGCGGTCACATGAATATTGCCGGAGCGCAGCTTGAGGGCGTGGATGTGGAGGAAGCGAGAGTCAGACTGAAGGAAGTACTGACGCAGATGACAAAGGAAGGCGCAATCTGACGCGGTTCAGATGCAATCCGGAGCAAAACAGCGAATAACAGTAAGCGTATGCCGCAGTGAAGCGGCGGATGGGAGATTATTATGAAAGTAATTTTATTACAGGATGTAAAGTCACTTGGAAAAAAGGGAGATATTGTCGAGGTAAGCGAAGGCTACGCAAGAAATATGCTGCTGAAGAAGGGGATCGGAAAAGAAGCGACGGGACAGAACATGAATGACCTCAAGCTTCAGAAGGCCAACGCCGAGAAGGTGGCGAAGGAGACTCTGGAGGCGGCACAGTCACTGGGCAGCCAGATGGAAGGTAAGACAGTAAAGGTAGCTGTGAAGGCGGGAGAGGGCGGCCGCGTGTTCGGCTCCGTATCCTCCAAGGAGATTGCGGAGGAGCTGAAAAAGCAGCTGGGCTATGAGGTGGATAAGAAGAAGATCCTTCTGGATGCTCCGATCAAAACCCTCGGTGTCACAAATGTGGCAATCAAGCTGCACGCAAAGGTGACGACAGAGATCAAAGTACACGTGGTGGAGAAGTAGGCAGAGGCGAGGAGGATTGCTGTGGAAGAGGCATTACTGAAACGTGTCATGCCGCACAGTATAGAGGCGGAGCAGTCGGTTATCGGTGCGATGATCATGGACCGGGATGCGGTGACGGTGGCCTCGGAGATGCTGACTGTCGAGGATTTCTATCAGAAACAGTACGGAATTCTTTTTGAGGCAATGACGGAGCTGTACGGAGAGGGCAAGCCTATTGATCTGATCACACTGCAGAACCGTCTCAAAGAAAAGGATGTTCCGCCGGAGATCAGCAGCCTGGAATTTGTCCGTGATATGATCACAACGGTTCCGACTTCTGCTAATGTGAAATATTACGCGGAGATTGTATCGGAGAAAGCGCTGCTGCGCAGACTGATCAAAGTCAATGAGGAGATTGCCGCAGCGTGCTACGCCGGCAAGGATCGGGTGGAGGATATTCTGGAGGACACGGAAAAGAAAGTCTTCCAGGTGCTTCAGAGAAGGACGAACGATGAGTTTGTTCCGATCAAGGAGGTTGTGCTGAATGCTCTTGACAAGATCGAAGCGGCGAGCCGCGCAAAGGGAAGTGTGACGGGGCTTGCCACAGGATTCATCGATCTCGACTACAAGACCTCCGGCTTTCAGCCTTCCGATCTGATTCTGATTGCCGCCCGTCCTTCCATGGGAAAGACGGCTTTTGTCCTGAATATAGCGGAATACATGGCATTTCGCAGCAACCTGACCGTTGCGATTTTCAGTCTGGAAATGTCAAAGGAGCAGCTGGTGAACCGTCTGTTCGCACTGGAATCCAGAGTGGATTCTCAGATTCTTCGTACCGGTAATCTCAGCGACAACGACTGGACCAGTCTGATAGAGGCAGCAGGTACCATCGGACGCTCCAATCTGATTATCGACGATACGCCGGGTATTTCCGTGTCCGAGCTGCGCAGCAAGTGCAGAAAGTTCAAACTGGAGCACAACCTGGGAATCATTATGATTGACTACCTGCAGCTGATGCAGGGCAGCCGCCGTTCCGAGTCGAGACAGCAGGAGATTTCCGATATCTCCCGTTCTCTCAAGGAGATTGCACGTGAGCTTCAGGTGCCGGTGGTGGCGCTGTCCCAGCTTTCCCGTGCGGTGGAGCAGCGACCGGATCATCGTCCGATGCTCTCCGACCTGCGAGAGTCAGGGGCAATCGAGCAGGATGCCGATGTGGTGATGTTCCTCTATCGTGACGATTATTATAACCATGACACAGAAAAAAAGGATGTGGCGGAGGTAATCATTGCCAAGCAGAGAAACGGCCCGATCGGTACCGTTGAGCTTGCATGGCTGCCGCGCTTCACAAAGTTTGCAAATATGAAGAAATAGCAGTTCTGTTTTCCCCGGCTGCCGCATATAAATATATGTGAGCACGTATGCCGGACCGCCGTGAGCATGAGAGAGAAGCGGCGGGATGAAATACATAAAGGGGAGAACCAATATGGAAGAAAAAGAATATTCTGTTTCAGAAGCAGTGCGGCTCATCGGTGTTGAGTCGCACGTTTTGCGTTACTGGGAGGAAGAACTGCAGGTCGATATACGGAGGACAGGCCAGGGACACCGTATTTACAGTGAAAAAGATGTGGAACTGTTCCGGAGAGTCAGGAATCTGAAGGAAAAAGGAATTCAGCTGAAGGCAATCCGGATACTGCTGGAAAATACGGGGGGAGAGGGGGAAGAAACGGAAGATGCGCTGCCGCAGCAGATTCTGGACATCGAACAGGAGTCGCAGTCTGACTGTTGTGATCTGGTGACGGAAGATGCAAAACCTGACAATTTAAAACAGTTTGAAATGATTCTGAAGCAGATGGTGGAGGAAGTTGTCACAGAACAGAATGAAAAGCTGGAGCGTGCGATTGCCGGGATGATCCGGGAGGAAATCGGAGAACTGTATCTGCAGTATTACAGCATCACACAGGAGGCGGCAGCCTCATCGGACAGAGAGAACAAAGAGGAAGGGCGACTGGTGAAGCTTGTGAAAAGACTTGCGGGACGGAAAATATAAACGGAAAACAAAAACGAGCCGCCGCGGCACGATGTGAATCACATCTGCCTGTGGCAGCCCGTTATGCTTACTGTCCCCAGGAGAATCCAGATTCTCCTATGTATACGGATTATTCAGCAACAATTGCACCTGTCGGACATGCAGCTTCACATGTACCGCACTCAAGACATGCATCAGCGTCGATAACGTACTTTCCATCGCCTTCAGAAATAGCATCTGCCGGGCACTCTCCAGCACATGTTCCGCATGCTACACATTCATCAGTAATTACGTATGCCATGATAATTTCCTCCTTTATAAAATACGATTACAGACTCTCTTTGGAATCTTTGTCTTATTTTAATACAAAAAGCACAAATGCACAAGCATAAATCAGGGAATTATGTTGTTTTTCTGTGGAAACATTGGAAGGAATTATACTCTTTTTGTTTTTTTTAGATTTCTGCGGCAGGCTGTCTCTTGCACAATGCACAGAATCGTATTATAATAGTCAGACATGGAACGCAGCAATCATTGCTGCGGCAAAGCAAAGGAGGGAATACAAAGTGGCAGTTAAGATTACGAAGGACATGACAATCGGTGAGATTCTGCATATCAACGAAGGACTTGCTCCTGTTCTTATGGCAGGCGGTATGCACTGCATCGGATGCCCGTCAGCACAGATGGAATCTCTGGAAGAAGCAGCGATGGTTCATGGAATTGAAATCGATGTACTTCTTGCAAGGCTGAATGCATTTCTGGAAGCGCTGGAGAAATAGAAGTGAATAACAGAACGGGCTGTTGCAAAGCTTTTACATCTGTTTTGTGACAGCCCGTTTTATCATATGAAGAATATCTGAAAGCACGTATATGACAGAAGAAGGAGGAAGGAGCATGCGTATATCAGATGCACTGATGGCACTGCACGGTAACAGGAAAAAAACAGTGCAGAAGTGGAAGCTCACCACAAAGTGGGGAGAACGGATAAATCCCGAGCATGTTCTGGCAGAATATCCGAGACCGCAGCTGCGGCGTGAAAACTGGATCTGTCTCAATGGGACATGGCAGTATGCCTTTACAAAAAAGAGCAGCCGTCCGGAGCAGCCGGAAGGTGATATACTCGTGCCGTTTTCTCCGGAAGCCCGCTGTTCCGGTGTCGGCAGGCGTCTTGAGCCGGGCAGATATCTCTGGTACTTCCGCACGGTGGAGTTAAGCGAGATACCGGAGGGGAAGCGCCTGATTCTGCATTTCGGGGCAGTGGATCAGCGGTGTACTGTCTGGTGGAACGGATGTGTGGCGGGACAGCATCAGAACGGATATCTGTCTTTCTCCTTTGATGTGACGAAGTACCTGAAGACAGGAAAGAATACAATAACCGTGCGCGTGCAGGATGATACAGACGAGAGCTGCCACTGCAGGGGGAAACAGACGCTGCGGCCCAAGGGTATGTTCTATACGGCCCAGAGCGGCATCTGGCAGACCGTATGGCTGGAATGGGTGCCGGATAATTACGTGAAGGATCTGAAGCTCACACCGCTGTTTGACCGGAAGGAAGTCCGTGTGGAAGTATCCATGGTCAGGCCGGTGCGGATGGAGATCCGGCTGTTCTGGGAGGGAGACACGTTCAGCCATTACGTGCACAGGAGAGACTTTGAGGAAGGGACGGGACGTTACGTGTGTGAGATCCCGCTGCCGGGATTCCGCGCATGGAGCCCGGAGGAGCCTTTTTTGTATGACATTGAGATCGCTGCAGGCGAGGATATGGTGCGCAGCTATTTTGCAATGCGGAAATTTTCGGTCGGGTATGACGGACAGAAGCATCCGCGGCTGATGCTGAACAACGAGCCGTACTTTTTCAACGGTGTGCTTGACCAGGGCTACTGGCCGGAGAGTCTGTATACACCGCCGGATGATCAGGCAATGATTTTTGATATCCGGAAAATGAAAGAGCTGGGCTTCAATACGATCCGGAAGCATATCAAAATAGAACCGATGCGCTGGTATTTCCACTGTGACCGCCTGGGCATGGTGGTGTGGCAGGACATGGTAAACGGCGGCGGCAAAATGAACATGATGTTTGTCAGCTACCTGCCAACGATCTTTCCTGTGCTGACGACACACGTACGGGACAATCTCTACCGGCTGTTTGCCCGTTCCGGAAGGCTCGGAAGAAGACAGTGGGAAGAGGCCTGTATGGAAGAGATCCGGCAGCTGTACAACTGTCCCTGCATTGGCATGTGGGTTCCGTTCAATGAGGGCTGGGGACAGTTTGATGCACTTCGCATTGCAGACAGAATCAGGGAAAAGGACCCGGGGCGGCTGGTGGATCATGCCAGCGGCTGGTACGATCAGGGCGGAGGAGATGTGAAGAGTGTACACAATTATTTCCGCCCGCTGCGGGTAAAGAAAGACAGAAGACCTTTTGTACTCTCCGAGTATGGCGGGTACACATGTGCCGTGCGGGGACATATTTACTCCGACAGTTCCTATGGGTACAGGACGTATCCCACGGTGGAGTCCTTCTCAGATGCCTTCCACGGACTTCAGAAGAAGGTGCGGGCGCTGGAGAAAAAGGGACTGTCAGGAGCTGTGTACACGCAGGTTTCCGATATTGAGGAGGAAATCAACGGGCTCTATACATACGACCGGAAAATCTGCAAGGTAGATCCGGAAAAATAAAAGCCAGGAAAGGACGGACATGCGTATGAAAACGCTTGTTTTGGCGGAAAAGCCATCGGTGGGCCGCGATATTGCGAGGGTTCTGCAGTGCTGCCGGAAGGCTGACGGCTATATAGAAGGAAAAGACTATATTGTCACCTGGGGACTGGGACATCTGGTGGAACTCCAGGATCCGGAGGGCTATGACAATAAATATAAAGAGTGGAAAGATTCAGATCTCCCGATAATGCCGGAGAAGATGATGACTGTCGTGATTCCGAAGACGGGAAAACAGTTCCGCACTGTGAAAAATCTGCTGGGGCGCAGGGAGATTGGAGACGTGGTGATTGCGACGGATGCAGGACGGGAGGGTGAACTGGTGGCCCACTGGATTCTGCAGAAGGCAGGATGTACGAAACCGTGCCGCCGCCTTTGGATTTCTTCGGTGACGGACAAGGCGATCCGTGAGGGCTTTGCACATCTTCGCGATGCGAAGGAATACGACAATCTGTTCCGGGCGGCAGCATCGAGAGCGGAGGCGGACTGGCTGGTTGGCATCAATGCGACCCGTGCGCTGACCTGCCGGTACAATGCGCAGCTTTCCTGCGGACGGGTGCAGACACCGACACTGGCCATGATCGCAAAGCGTGAAGAGGAGATCCGCAATTTTAAGCCGCAGACGTATTACACCATTACGGTTCAGGCACAGCCTGCCGGTGCAAAACAGAATCCGGCTTCAGGAGTAAAGAATACCGCACCTTCCGGTACAGCGCTTCGTCCGTCGAATGGGGAAATCCGTTTTCAGTGGCGTGATCAGTCGTCGGGCGGATACCGTACCTTTTCCGGAGAGCGCGCCGGGGAAATTCAGCATGCCCTGGAGCAGGGCAGTCTGACGGTAACGGCTGTTGAAAAGAAGAAAAAGAAAACGTACGCGCCTCTGCTGTATGATCTGACAGAGCTTCAGAGAGAGTGCAGCAGGCGTTTCGGATACTCTGCGAAAAACACACTGGATATTATGCAGCGCCTGTACGAGAATCACAAGGTGCTGACGTATCCGAGAACGGATTCCAGGTATCTCACATCGGATATTGTACCGACACTGAAGGAACGCATTGATTCCTGCGGAGTCGGTCCTTACAGAGCAGCTGCAGCGAAGCTTCGGGGACGCAGCTTTTCGGGATCGCTGCCTTTTGTCAACAATGCGAAAGTATCGGATCATCATGCGATTATCCCGACGGAGGAGGTGCCGGAGCTTTCTCATATGACCATCGATGAGCGAAGAGTCTATGATCTTGTGGTGCGCCGCTTTCTGGCCGTTCTGTATCCGCCCTTCGAATATGAGGAGACGGTACTGACGGCGCAGGGCCGGAAGGATATTTTACTGGCGGCAAAGGGAAAAACAGTCCTTGTACCCGGATGGAAAGAGGTGTACGGTGATCTGACTGAGGAGAATGAAGAGACGGAGGATGATCTGAAGGACCAGATTCTGCCATCCGTAAGTCAGGGACAGCAGCTCACTGTGAAGGCTGTCACGTGCAGGGAGGGAAAAACAAAGCCTCCGGCAAGATTTCAGGAGGGAACCCTTCTTGGTGCAATGGAAAATCCGGTCCGCTATATGGAGAGCGGCGATAAAAACAAAGCCAGAACGCTGACGGAGACTGGCGGTCTCGGTACAGTCGCTACCCGCGCGGATATTATTGACAAGCTGTTCGGAAGCTTTCTTATGGAGAAGAAAGGACAGGATATTTATCTGACGGCCAAGGGAAGGCAGCTTCTGCAGCTTGTGCCGGAGGATCTGCGCAGGCCGGAGCTGACGGCGGACTGGGAGATGAAGCTGGCAAAAATTGCTTCCGGAGAGATCAGGCGCGACCGGTTTATGACAGAGATCAGAGCTTATACGGAAAAGCTGATCGGAGAGATACGCGCCCAGGAGGGAACGTACCGCTACGAAAATATGACGAACAAAAAGTGTCCGCAGTGCGGCAAACGGCTGCTGGCAGTCAACGGAAAGAACGCAAAGCTTCTCGTCTGCCAGGATCGCAGCTGCGGATACCGGGAAACCGTTTCACGCACCTCAAACGCCCGCTGCCCTGTCTGCCACAAGAAGATGGAGCTGTCGGGAAATGGAGATGCAGCCGCCTTTTTCTGCTCCTGCGGCTATCGGGAAAAGCTTGAAAAATTCCGGGAGCGCAGACAGAAGGAGGGCGCAGGTGTGACGAAACGCGATGTGGCGGCGTACATGAGAAAGCAGCAGAAGGAAGCGGAGTCCGGACTGAACAATTCATTTGCTCAGGCTCTGGCGGGCATACGGCTGGAGGAGCAGTGATATTCGCTGCATCATGATCAGAGAAGTGCAGTGTTTCGGGACGCAGAGAGCCGTAATAAAATAGCAAAAAAAGAACTATAATTTAGCAATAATTTACTTGTGATTCATTACGGAACGTAGTAAAATATACAGCAGAATAAGGTGTTTTGGGCTGTTTTTTGCTGAATATTTGTTGAAAATTATCAAAAATCACATCTGGGGATACAGGAATTGGAGAATAGGCTATGAGGAAAAAAATGCTGTTTGTGTATAATCCCAGATCAGGCAAGGGACTGATCCGGACTCATTTGTCAACTATCATAGAGACGTTTTCGGCAGCAGGCTTTGATGTGACGGTCTATCCCACCAGGCAGACTCTTGACGGCTGTGAGGTGGTCAGCAGACGGGCAGAGGAATTTGACATGATTGTCTGCGGAGGAGGAGACGGGACGCTGGATGAAGTGGTCACCGGTCTGATGCAATGCGGCATGCGGCGCACAGTCGGATACATTCCTGCAGGCAGTACCAATGATTTTGCCAGCAGCATAGGTATTCCGAAGCAGATGGAACAGGCTGCGAAGCTTATCACAGAGGGCGAACCGTTTATGTGCGACATCGGGAAGTTCAATGAGGACTATTTTGTCTACGTTGCCGCATTCGGTATTTTTACGGATGTCTCCTATCAGACGAAGCAGGAGCTGAAAAATATACTGGGGCATTCTGCGTATCTGATAGAAGGAATTAAACGGGTAGGTACCTGGAAGAGCTGTCATCTGCAGATCGAGAGCGAAGAGTTTACCGGAGAGGGGGATTACATTCTCGGTCTGGTGACGAATTCCAACTCTGTCGGCGGAATCAGGGGAGTGCTGGGGAAAAATGTGGAATTAAATGATGGTTTGTTTGAGGTGACGATGGTTCGGACACCGCAGAATATCATAGACTGGCAGGAGATTATTGCAGCTGTTCTCATGAGCGACGAGTCCAACAGCAGGGTCGTGCGCTTTAAGACGCGGAAACTGAGGATTGTCTCAGAAGAGCCTGTGGCATGGACAAGGGACGGAGAGAACGGCGGAGAGCACACAGAGGTGGTTCTTGAGAATCTGCATCAGGTGCTTGAAATTATGACAGAGTCCTCCGCCGAGCCGGTTCTGCACGGAGCCCAGATATAAGTGAACCATTGAATTCATATTGCAACAGAAAGGAGATTGATATGCTGTATATTGGTGTGGACCTCGGTACATCGGCGGTGAAGCTGCTGCTGATGGACGGGGCAGGAAAAATTCAGAGAATTGTCTCAAAGGAGTATCCGATTTATTTTCCGAATCCGGGCTGGTCGGAGCAGAAGCCGGAGGACTGGTATGAGCAGACCATGGCGGGACTGAAGGAGCTTCTTGCAGATTGTGATAAAAGCCAGGTGGCAGGCATCAGCTTTGGCGGACAGATGCATGGACTCGTGATCCTTGATGACCAGGATCAGGTAATCCGTCCGGCACTTCTGTGGAACGATGGAAGAACGTATGAGGAGTGTGATTATCTGAATAATGTAATCGGAAAAGAAAAGCTTTCCGAGTACACGGCCAACATCTCCTTTACGGGCTTTACAGCTCCGAAGATTCTCTGGGTAAAGAACAAGGAACCTGAGAATTTTGCAAGAATCGCAAAAATCATGCTTCCGAAGGATTACATCGCATACAGGCTGTCCGGTGTGCACTGCACAGACGTATCGGATGCTTCCGGTATGCTTGTGTTTGATGTGAAGAACCGCTGCTGGTCGAAGGAAATGCTGGAGATCTGCGGAGTCCGCGAGGATCAGATGGCAAAGATTTACGAGAGCTATGAGGCAGTCGGAACAGTTCTTCCGGAGATCGCAGCAGAGCTTGGCATTCCGGAGACGGTAAAGGTAGTGGCAGGTGCCGGGGACAATGCGGCTGCAGCAGTCGGTACAGGTACAGTAGGCGACGGAATGTGTAATATTTCCCTTGGCACAAGCGGCACGATCTTTATTTCCTCTGAAAAATTCGGCGTGGACAAGTTCAATGCCCTTCACGCGTTTGCACATGCGGACGGACATTATCATCTGATGGGCTGCATGCTCAGCGCTGCATCCTGCAATAAATGGTGGATGGATGAAATCATCGGCACGAAGGATTACGCGGCGGAGCAGACTGCAATCACGAAGCTCGGTGAAAATCACGTATATTTTCTGCCGTATCTGATGGGTGAGCGTTCCCCGCACAACAATCCCAATGCACGTGCTACCTTTATCGGCATGACGATGGATACGACGCGGGCGGATATGACTCAGGCAGTTCTGGAAGGTGTGGCATTTGCACTGAGAGATTCTCTTGAGGTGGCGAAGGCACTGGGAATTAAGATTGAGCGCACAAAGATCTGCGGCGGCGGTGCAAAGAGCCCGCTCTGGAAGAAGATTATCGCGAACGTCCTGAACCTCAAGGTGGATGTGATCGAGAGCGAGGAAGGACCGGCGCTGGGCGGCGCAATGCTGGCAGCAGTGGCATGCGGCGAGTACGCATCCGTTGAAGAGGCCGCAGCGAAGCTTGTTAAGATCATCGATACGGTTGAGCCGGATCCGGAGCTGGTAGAAAAATATGAGGCACGCTATGCGCAGTTCAGACAGATTTATCCGACCTGCAAGCCTCTGTTTGATGTGATTCAGTAATTTACGCAGATATTGACAAAGGGAGTAATTACCATGGAAATTAAAAAAGTAACCGATGCGTCCTTCAGAAAGTATGGCCGCATAGTAGAAGGTATTGATTTTTCAGGACTGGTGGAAGCGCTGGCAAAGACACCGCTTCCGGCTGATGTTGTATATGAGCCGTCAGTGGCTTCTCTGGAAGCGCTTCCGGTATTCGGCGAGCTGCAGAAGAAAGCTTACGGAGAGCTTCCGATCCAGATCGGATACTGCAACGGCAACAATTATTATCTGAACGCAGTGGAGTATCACCGTTCCTCCGAGATCAATGTGGCGGGAACAGATGCCGTTCTTCTCGTCGGCTGGCAGCCGGATGTGGAGGATGACGGTACATATGATACGGCGAAGATCGAGGCGTTTTTCCTTCCGAAGGGAACGGCGGTTGAGCTGTACGCAACGACACTGCATTATGCACCGTGCAACGGTGACGAAAACGGATTCCAGGTGGCAATCGTCCTGCCGAAGGATACGAATCTTCCGCTTGAAGAATCACATGCAGGCGGAGAGGACGCAAGACTGACTGCCAGAAACAAATGGCTGATCGGTCATCCGGAGGGAGGTCTTCCGGAGGGATCACCGCTGGGTCTGAAGGGTGCAAATATCTGCATCAGATAACAGGAGCATTATACCCGGATATGCGGGTATGAGCAGCCGGTTTTCGGACCGGCGATACAGCACGTAACAGAAATGTATCTCAACTGTTACGGCAAATCAAAAAACAGGAGGAAAAGAACAATGATTAACATTCCGAAAGTAAAAGTTGGTATTGTGGCAGTGAGCCGTGACTGTTTCCCGGAATCACTGTCTGTAAACAGAAGAAAAGCTCTGGTAGAGGCTTATAAGGCGAAATATGATGAGGCAGACATCTATGAGTGTCCTGTCTGCATCGTAGAGAGTGAAATCCATATGGTACAGGCTCTGGAAGATGTCAAGGCAGCAGGCTGCGAGGCTCTCGTTGTTTACCTTGGAAACTTCGGTCCGGAAATCTCCGAGTCACTTCTTGCAAAGCATTTTGACGGTCCGGCTATGTTCATCGCAGCAGCAGAGGAGAGCCAGAATGACTTAAGCGACGGCCGTGGCGACGCTTACTGCGGAATGCTCAATGCAAGCTACAACCTGAAGCTGCGCAATGTCCGTGCATACATTCCGGAATATCCGGTTGGAACGGCTGACGAGTGTGCAGACATGATCCATGAGTTCCTTCCGATCGCACGTGCAGTGGTTGGTCTGAAGAACCTGAAGATCATCTCCTTCGGTCCGCGTCCGCTGAACTTCCTGGCATGTAACGCACCGATCAAGCAGCTCTACAACCTTGGCGTTGAGATCGAAGAGAACTCCGAGCTTGACCTGTTCGAAGCATTCAACAAGCATGCAGGCGATCCGCGTATCCCGGAAGTTGTAAAGGATATGGAAGCTGACCTTGGCTGCGGCAACAAGAAGCCGGAGATCCTGGCTAAGCTTGCACAGTATGAGCTGACTCTGCTTGACTGGGTAGAGGCTCACAGAGGCTACAGAAAATACGTTGCCATCGCAGGAAAATGCTGGCCGGCATTCCAGACACAGTTCGGTTTCGTACCGTGCTATGTAAACGGACGTCTGACAGCAAAGGGTATTCCGGTATCCTGTGAGGTAGATATCTACGGCGCTCTGTCCGAGTACATCGGAACATGCGTAAGCAACGATGCAGTGACACTGCTTGATATCAACAACTCCGTACCGGCAGATATGTACGAAGAGTCCATCAAGGGCAAATACAACTATACACACAAGGATACATTCATGGGCTTCCACTGTGGAAACACATGCTCATCCAAGCTGACAAACTTCAGCATGAAGTATCAGAAGATCATGGCAAGAAGTCTTCCGGTAGAGGTTACAAACGGAACACTCGAGGGAGATATCGTACCGGGCGACATCACATTCTTCCGTCTCCAGAGCACAGCAGACAATGTACTGCGCGCTTACGTTGCACAGGGCGAGATCCTTCCGGTAGCTACAAAGTCCTTCGGAGGAATCGGTGTATTCGCTATTCCGGAAATGGGACGTTTCTATCGCCACGTACTGATCGAGGGCAATTATCCGCATCACGGAGCAGTTGCATTCGGACATCACGGCAAAGCGCTGTTTGAGGTATTCAAGCTGATCGGCGTTTGTCCGGACGAAATCGGATACAACCATCCGGCATCTGTACCGTACAGAACAGAGAATCCGTTCGCATAAGTATGCGTACGCGGGACGGAGAGCTTGTCCGCTGAGAAATAAAATCCAAGGCAAACATATGCGGGAAGTGTCCGGCGGTCCGGCTGCTTCCCGCACTTGTCGTTTAACCGAATTAGGCAGTTATTCGGTTATGAGCAGGCAGCGATGCGGATTGCAAATATCCGCTTGACTGAGCAAAAGCGGATCCACATCAGAACAGGATGCATGACAGGAGAATATCAGATATGCAGAAAGAATTTTATGGAACAATAAATGATGGAATTGAGATTTCCACCTACTCCTTTACCAACAAAAACAATGTCACAATGAAGGTGACAGATCTGGGCGCAACGCTGGTGGATCTTATTGTCCCGGACAGGGATGGAGTGCTGCGTGACGTGGTACTGGGGTATGAAACACCGCAGGATTACATCGACAATACGTGCTATTTCGGCACTGTCATCGGAAGATGCGGCAACCGTATTGACAAGGGCAGATTTACGATCAACGGAAAAACGTATCAGCTGGTCATCAATGATAATGAAAACAATCTGCACAGCGGACCGGACGGATACGACGGCCGCAGATGGGACGTGAAGGCTGTGGATGAGGCGGCCAACAGCATTACTTTTGCACTGGCAAGCCCGGACGGGGATCAGGGATTTCCGGGAAATCTTCAGATCACAGTGACCTACACACTGACGGATGACAATGAAGTGAAGCTTCACTACGAGGGAGTATCCGACGCAGATACGGTGGTAAATCTGACGAACCATTCCTATTTCAATCTGGCGGGACACGAGAGCGGCTCCGTGGAGGATCAGATCCTGATGATCGCCGCAGATTATTACACTCCCGTGCGTGATGCGCAGTCTATTCCCACCGGCGAGATTGCGCCGGTAGCCGGCACTCCGATGGACTTTACAACACCGAAGCCGATCGGCCGTGATATCAGCGCAGACTTTGATCAGCTGAAATTCGGAGGCGGATTTGATCACAATTTTGCGCTCTCACCGAAGGCAGGCACGATGAAGAAAATGGCGGAAGCGTACAGTGAAAAGACCGGCATCGTCATGGAAGCATTTACAGACTGCTGCGGCATGCAGTTCTATGCAGGAAACAGTATTTATGAGCAGAAGGGAAAGGGCGGCGTGACATACGGAAAGCGCCACGGCTTCTGTCTGGAGTCCCATTATTATCCGAATTCCATCAACCAGGAAGGCTTTGATTCTCCGCTTCTTCGGGCAGGGGAAAAGTATGATTCGGAGACGATTTACAGATTTTCCGTAAGATAAGTACATAACCACGATACAGTAATAGCGGAAGCTGCTGCGGGACAGGAGAGATTCTGTTCTGCGCAGCTTCGTCTGCAAAATGAAGAGCTGTGGGAGGAATTGAAAATTGAAAAAGAATACGGTTTATTACGCTCTCGCAGCTCTTGTATGCGCGATTTTTCTGACGATTATCGGCTGGAGATATTATATCAGAACGATTGAGAAAAACGAGTGGGGAGAGCTTGGAAATAATAAAGAATACACGCACCATTATGCCATGATTCCCGACGATTCGGATTCGGAGCTGTGGCAGGATATCTACCAAAGCGCCAGGGAGGAAGCCGAGAGTCAGGGTGCATACGTGGAGCTTCTGTGTGACTGGGCGGTCAGCGATTACGATCCCCTGTCATACGTAAATATTGCGATAGCGGCAAAGGTGGACGGCATCATCCTGAAGCCGGACGGGACAAAAAAGATGCAGGAAGCCATCAATGCAGCCGATGAATCAGGAATTCCGGTGATTACGGTGCTCGATGACGATACGACCAGCGCCAGAAAAAGCTTTGTGGGCGTCAACAGTTATCAGATGGGTACTACGTACGGCAGACAGATTCTGACGTGCGTCGATGATGAGACAGAGAATATTACGGTGCTGCTGAACTATGGAGACAGCGGCAACGATCTGATTTTCAAGGAGCTGAAGGCCACGGTGCTGGAAGGGCTGTCTGAAACGCAGAAAAGCAGTGTGAAAATACAGCCGCTGACATTTCTGTCGTCCAGTACATTTGATACGGAGGAAGATATCCGTGACCTGATCAACGATGAGAGCACGCGCCCCGACATTCTGGTATGCATGAATGAGAAGGACGGAGAGCGTGCCTACCACGCCATGGTAGATTACAACCAGGTGGGCAGCGTGGACATTATCGGATATTACCAGTCGGAGACGATTCTCGATGCCATCGAGAGGGGGACGGTTCCGATGGCGGTGACGCTGGATACGAAGCAGATCGGCCAGCGCTGTATCGAAGCTCTGGAGGAGTATTACAGCATGGGATATGCCAGCAGTTATTTCAGTGTGGACCTCAATATTATCACGAGGCAGAATGTAGACCAGTTCCGCAGTGCGGCTGACCAGTAACCGGCTGACCGGTGAATCCGCGCGGACTGTGTACGCTGCAGAAACGGAGGCAGAGCAGATGAAAAAAAATGAACCGAAAAAGCCGGGGCTGACCGGGCGGCTGTCGATCCGGGCCAAGCTTCTGATCACCTTCGTGCTGACTGCGGCCTTTATGTTCCTGATCAATATCATGCTGTACAATGAGATCAACCGGTCCATGCGGCAGCTGGATGAGGTGTACGCGACAAATGTCAGTCTGAATGAGCTGACAGAATGTCTGGAGGGGACTCAGGATGATGTGCTGGAGTATCTCAACACAAAGAGCTCTGATTCTCTGGAGGATTATTACCGCAATGTGCAGCTGTTCCGGGATATGCTGGAACAGCTGAACGACCGCACCGTGGACAATGAAATGAAAATTCTGGAAAAGAATATCCGCAGCATGTCGGAGACGTATCTGGAACTGACAGATGAGACTATCCAGGCAAAGCGCGGACGAAATGTAGAGAGGTACAAGGCGGCATACAATGAGGAGTTCCTGAATTATCAGTATATCCGGACGGCGATTGACCGCCTGAACAATCTGCAGTTTCAGAACAATTCGGACAATTACCAGATTATGCTGAGCTCTCTGAATTATATGGAGTTTGTCAGCTCAGCCATCGTCGTTGCGGTGGCGGTCGTCAATCTGCTGATCCTCATGCTGCTGATCCAGACAATTACGGAGCCGCTTCGCATGCTGGCCAGATCGGCAAACCAGGTGGCGGAGGGAAATTTTGATATTCAGCTGGATGACAGCAGGAACCAGGACGAGGTGGGTGTCGTTACCCACGCCTTCGTCAAGATGGTTTACAGTATCCGTGAGTACATTGCCAGGACGAAGGAGAGCATGGAGAAGGAACAGAAGATGATGGAGAGGGAGCTTCTGATGGAGACCCACCTGAAGGATGCACAGCTTAAATATCTTCAGGCTCAGATTAATCCTCATTTTCTGTTTAATTCCCTGAATGCCGGGGCACAGCTTGCCATGATGGAGGATGCGGAGAAGACAAGTATTTTTCTGGAGAAAATGGCAGATTTTTTCCGCTACAATGTGCGCAAGATGGAAGAGACGACGACACTGGCCGAGGAGATTGAGGCGGTGGACAACTACGTCTATATTCTGAACGTGCGCTTTGCAGGGGAAATCCAGTATGAAAAAAATATCGTGCCGTATTTTAACGATGTGCAGCTTCCCAGTATGATTCTGCAGCCTCTTGTGGAAAACGCGGTCAATCACGGAATTCGCAACGTGGAGTGGGAAGGGCGCATCCGGCTTGATGTGGAGCCGGTGGATCAGGCTCTGGTGATTCGCGTAAGCGACAACGGTCAGGGTATGACGCAGGAGAGAATCCGTGAGATACTGGAGGGCGGAATGCGCAAGAGCAGCAGCCTCAGGGATTCCACGGGAATCGGTATGGATAACGTGATCAACAGACTGGAGCTGTTTTTCGGACGGAAGGGACTGCTGCAGATTTACAGCGACGGACCGGATAAGGGAACAGAGGTGCGTATCGTGATTCCGCGGGAACTTCTGAATCAGAATAATAAAAAGATGTGACGGGAAATGAGAGAAGTATGTACAGAGTATTGATCGCAGATGATGAAGGAATTATGCGCGAAGCGCTGAAAAATATCATAACAAGCAATTTCGGCAATGAGTGTGAGCTGGAGTTTGCGAAGACGGGGCGGGCGGTGGTTGAGCTGGCTGAGAGCTTTCGGCCCGACATTGCCTTCATGGATATCCAGATGCCGGGAATCAACGGAATTCAGGCTATCCGTGAGATACGCCAGTTCAACAGCTCCACCAGGTTTGTGATTATCACCGCATACGACAAATTTGACTATGCGAAGGAGGCGGTCAACCTCGGTGTGATGGAGTACCTGACGAAGCCGGTGAAGCGGTCCGTCGTTGTGGAGGTACTGGAACGTGCCATGCACAGCATTGATGAGGAACGCAAAAAGCGCAGCGATAATCTGAAGATTCAGGAAAAGCTGGAAACCGTCATTCCGATTGTGGAAAACGGTCTGATCAACAGCATGATTCTCCAGGAGGAGGGAGCCAGTGATCTGTCCTACTACAAAATGCTCCTGGATATCAGACAGGAGTACGCCTATGTGATGGTGATCCAGTTCGGACAGCTCAGCGACGAAGGGATTCTGACCACTCCGGTGGGCATGAGTGTCAGAATGCAGACCATGTATCAGGAGTGCTGCGTGATCTGTAAGGAATTTTTCCCGTGTATTGTGGGACCGATCATGACGAACCGGATCGTGCTTGCCGTTCCGTGTGATGAGGCTACGCAGGAGTACGCAGAGCGTATCCGTATCATTGAACAGGCCCGCAACATGGCCAGAAAGCTGGGCAGCCGCCTGGATGCGCGGTTTCGGGCAGGCATAGGGAAAATATACAGAATGGAAGAGCTGAAGCTGTCCTATGAGGAGGCATACAGGGCTCTGAGCCAGAGCACCAGCAGCGTAGCCCATGTGGATGACCTGACGCTGCGGGGGCAGTACCTGGGAAATTACCCGGATGAGACAGAGCGCAGGCTGTTCCAGCAGATTGCAAAGGCGGACTGGCCGGGGACAAAGCAGACGGCCAATGAGTTTTTTGACTGGATGATACGCAACTATTACGATGACCGTGATGATATCCAGCTCAAGGTCCTGGAGTTTGTCATCTGGGCGGAGCGGGAGGCCTTTATGAACGGCGGTATCGAGACATACGGCTTTCATTCCAGAAAGGATTACCTGAAGAGCGTACTGGAATGCCCGGACTACCCGTCGCTGCGCAAGTGGTTTCTCGGCAAGCTGGAGGATGTATGCAAAAAGATAGCAACCAAGAGAGAGGAACAGTCGGAGACCGTTATCTCAAAGGCAAAGACGTATATTGACCAGAACTTCTCCAGAGAACTGTCACTGGATGACGTCTCACGGAGTGTGAATATCAGTCCCTATTATTTCAGCAAGCTGTTTAAGGAGGAGTCCGGAGAGAACTTTATCGAGTATCTGACGAAGGTGCGGATTGCCCATGCGAAGGAGCTGCTGAAAAACCCGGAGCTCAGCATCAAGGAAATCTGCGTCATGTCCGGCTACAGCGACCCGAATTATTTCAGCCGGATTTTCAAGAAGCAGGAGGATGTGACACCAAGTGAGTACAGGGAGCGGCTGCTGGGGCAGTAAGACCTTTACTCATTACATAAGTCAGCAGTATCGAACGGAGACGGAAGAAATATATGATGACATGGTGGAAGAAACGGCAACAGAAAAATCAGCAAAAGGAAAAAAGTGAACGGGAAAACTGCGGACAGGGATATACAGGAGGATGCTGCAGGTTTACCGTTATGCTGCTGGTAATCAGCATTACCGTACTGATTACCGCCGGCTGCGCGCGCGATACATCGGGGGAGCAGGAATCGGAATCGTCGCGTCAGGAAAAGCTTCAGATCGGTATGAGCTTTGACTCGTTTGTGATCGAACGCTGGCTGCGTGACCGGGATTTTTTTGAACTGACAGCGAAGAATTTCGGCGCGGAGGTCAACGTCCAGGTGGCCAACGGTGATGTACAGGAGCAGATTTCCCAGATCCGGTATTTTATCAAGAAGAACGTCGATGTGATTGTTGTGATTGCGGTGGACGGAGAAGCGCTTGGCGATGTAATCCGTGAGGCAAAACAGGAAAAAATCCGGGTCATTTCCTATGATCGGCTGGTCATGAATGCGGACACAGATCTGTATATTTCCTTTGACAACGAGATGGTGGGGACTCTGATGGGCGAAGCACTTGTGAAGGCGATTCCGAAGGGCGGCAATATTTTTGCCATCAACGGTTCACCCACCGATCACAATGTATCGCAGGTGGAGAGCGGCTTCCTGAAGGTGATTGAAGACAGCAACCTGAAGGTGATATATACAAGCTACTGCGATAACTGGCTGGCGGAGCTGGCTTTTGCTGCAGTGGAGGAGGGACTTTCAACGACTCCGCGCAACCTGGCCGGCGTCATGTGCGGCAATGATGATCTGGCAAGCCAGGCGTTCCGTGCCCTGGCAGAGAACCGTCTGGCGGGCAAGGTGGCGCTGGTGGGACAGGATGCCGATTTGCTGGCGTGCCAGCGGATTGTGGAGGGTACGCAGACCATGACAGTGTATAAACCTGTGGAACTGCTGGCTGAAAGGGCGGCAGAGTTTGCGTGCGCACTGGGATATGAAAAAATGCTGGAAGAGAGGCGGATCGGTGAGAATGAGATTCCGTCCGGGCTGAAGCCGGTCATGGATGAGATGGACGGTCTGGAGACGATCAGTGACGGTGCCCACGATGTCCCATACTACAGCCTTGAGCCCATTGCCGTTACAAAGGACAACATGGACGCTACGGTGATTGCGGATGATTTCCACACAGCGGAAGATGTGTATCTGAATGTAAATAAATAGCTGGACTATCTTGTGCCAAAAATCTCCTGTTGACTGCGGGAGATTTTTTTATTGCATCAAAAATTTGAAGCTGATCGCAAACATGTCCAGAATGGATTGTGATATTCTTAAACCATCTTAAAAAGGTACGTAATCAAAAGGAGGAAAAAGATTATGAACAGAAAAATCGCTATCATCGCAACAGCAGCAGCTCTTTCTGTAGCAGCTCTCGGAACAGTGGCAAACGCTGAGGAGTCAAAGGGACTGATCGGTGTTGCAATGCCGACACAGGATCTTCAGAGATGGAATCAGGACGGCGAGAACATGAAGGCTCAGCTCGAGGAAAAAGGATACACAGTAGACCTTCAGTTCGCAGGCAACGACGTAGCTACACAGGTTTCACAGATCGAGAACATGATCGCTAACGGTGATGAGCTTCTCGTTATCGCTTCCATCGAGGGAGATTCTCTCGGAACAGTTCTTGCACAGGCAAAGGAAGCAGGCATTCCGGTTATTTCCTATGACCGTCTGATCATGAATACAGATGCCATTTCCTACTATGCAACATTTGATAACTATCTGGTAGGTAAGACACAGGGCCAGTACATCGTTGACGCTCTTGATCTGGACAATCAGGACGGACCGTTCAACCTTGAGATGGTAACAGGTGACCCGGGCGACAACAACGTAAACTTCTTCTTCGGCGGTGCTATGGACGTTCTTCAGCCGTACATCGATGCAGGCAAGCTGGTAGTTCCGTCAGGCCAGATGACAAAGGATGAGGTTGCTACAGCCAACTGGGCAACAGACGCAGCACAGGCAAGATTTGAGAATATCCTTTCTTCCAACTATGCAGACGGCACAACGCTTCATGCAGTTCTCGCTTCCAACGACTCTACAGCACTCGGTGTTGTAAACGCTCTGGCAGCTAACTACACAGGCGAGTACCCGATCATCACAGGTCAGGACTGCGATATCGCTAACGTTCCGCACATCGTTGATGGAACACAGGCAATGTCCGTATTCAAGGATACACGTACTCTGGCATCCAAGGTTGTTGAGATGGTTGACGCTATCATGACAGGTTCAGAGGCTCCGGTAAACGATACAGAGACATATGACAACGGAACAGGCATCATCCCGTCCTTCCTTTGCGAGCCGGTTGCTGTTACAGTTGACAACTACAAAGAAATCCTGATCGACTCCGGATACTACACAGAGGATCAGATCCAGTAAGGTTTTTCAGAACAGATAATTTTACAGGCGGGCCCTTTCGCCCGCCTGTTGTTTGATTATTTTTGGAGGGATCAATTTTGGCAAAGATACTGTTGGAAATGAAGAATATCACCAAAACATTCCCTGGCGTGAAGGCGCTTGACAACGTAAATCTTCAGGTGGAAGAGGGAGAAATCCATGCGCTTGTCGGTGAGAACGGAGCCGGAAAATCCACCCTGATGAATGTGCTCTCCGGTGTATATCCGTATGGCACGTATGAGGGAGACATCGTTTATAACGGTGAGATATGTAAATTTCACAAAATCAAAGACAGCGAGGAAAAAGGAATTGTTATTATCCATCAGGAGCTTGCGCTGATTCCGTATATGTCCATCGGCGAGAACATGTTCCTGGGAAATGAACGTGGAAAGAAGGCTGCCATCAACTGGGACGATACGTACGGCGAGGCAGAAAAATATATGAAACAGGTGGGACTGAAGGAGTCCTCCAGGACACTGATCAAGGACATCGGTACAGGCAAGCAGCAGCTTGTGGAAATTGCAAAGGCGCTTGCAAAGAACGCGAAGCTTCTGATCCTGGATGAGCCTACCTCATCCCTGAACGAGACAGATTCGAAAGCTCTGCTGGATCTGCTGCTGAAATTCAAAAAAGAAGGAATGACATGTATTATCATTTCTCATAAGCTGAATGAGGTATCTTATGTGGCAGACAAGATTACCGTTATCCGTGACGGATCCACCATTGAGACGCTGACCAAGGGTGTGGATGAATTCACGGAGGACCGGATCATCAAAGGCATGGTAGGACGTGAGATTGCCGACCGATTCCCGAAACGTCCCGGTGTGAAGATCGGCGCTGTCAACATGGAAGTGAAGAACTGGACCGTGCACCATCCTCTTTACACGGAGCGCAAGGTGGTGGACAACGTATCCATCAAGGTACATAAGGGAGAAGTAGTAGGTATCTCCGGCCTGATGGGCGCTGGCCGTACGGAGCTGGCAAAGAGCATATTCGGACGCAGCTACGGAAGCAGCATCAGCGGAACTCTTCTGCTGAACGGCAAAGAAGTGCACCTGAAGAACGCAAAGGAGGCAATTCAGCACAAGATTGCCTACGTGACGGAGGATCGTAAGGGGGACGGCCTGATTCTGAGCAATCCGATTAAGATCAATACGACTCTTGCAAATCTGGAAGCAGTCAGCGATCACGGAATCATCGACAAGGATAAAGAGTATGCCGTAGCCGTTGAGTATAAAGGAAAGCTGAAAACAAAGTGTCCGACCGTAGAACAGAATGTCGGGAACTTAAGCGGCGGCAACCAGCAGAAGGTGCTTCTGGCGAAGTGGATGTTTGCGGATCCTGATGTTCTGATTCTTGATGAACCCACAAGAGGTATTGATGTCGGTGCCAAGTACGAGATTTACTGCATTATCAACGATCTGGTAGCTGCCGGAAAGTCGGTAATTATGATTTCCTCTGAGCTTCCGGAGGTTCTCGGCATGTCTGACCGTATCTACGTTATGAATGAGGGACGCATCGCAGGAGAACTGACACAGAAGGAGGCATCCCAGGAGAAGATCATGGCATGTATCTTAAAATCAAGTGCCAAGTAAAGGAGAGTAAGTAATGGATAGTGCAAAAGTAAAAGTATTTATACAGAAGTATACAATGGTAATTGTTCTGGTGCTTGTCACCCTGTTCTTTACCTGGGGAACGCAGGGAAAGATCCTGCTTCCGCAGAATATTACAAACCTGATTTCACAGAATGCATACGTGTTTGTCCTGGCTACCGGTATGCTCCTGTGTATCCTGACCGGAGGTAACATCGACCTTTCCGTAGGTTCTGTTGTCTGCTTTGTCGGCGCTGTGGGCGGTGTCCTTATGGAAAATGTGGGACTTCCGGACGGCGTTGCAGTGATTCTGATGCTTCTGATCGGCGCTCTGATCGGAGCATGGCAGGCATTCTGGATCGCATTCCTGCGTATCCCGCCTTTCATCACCACACTGTCAGGCATGCTTGTATTCCGTGGACTTTCCAACGTGGTGCTGGGCGGCAAGACACTTCCGATCAAGTCGGAAATGTTCATCAAGCTGTTCGGCGGCGGCGCAAACTGCTACGTTCCGGATTTCCTCGGCGGCGGAGAAGGGCTGAACCGCGTTGCAATGGCAGCAGGTATCATAGCATGTGTGATTTACATTCTCGTGACAGTGCGCGGACATATGAACCGTGTAAAGAAGGGCTATGAGACAGGAAATGTAGCTGCAATGTATGCAAAGGTTGCAGTCATCTGTGCAGTGATCCTGTTTGTTTCCTACAAGCTGGCACAGCACAAAGGTATTCCTACCTCTCTCGTATGGGTACTGGTTGTTGTCCTTGTATACGGCTATATCACCAGCAAGACAACTGTCGGACGTTACTTCTACGCAGTGGGAGGCAATGAAAAGGCTACGAAGCTGTCTGGTATCAATACTGATATGGTTTACTTTATCGCATACACAAACATGGGCTTCCTGGCTGCACTTGCAGGTATGCTGACCATCGCGCGTATGACTTCCGCTCAGCCGACATACGGCCAGAACTATGAGATGGATGCCATCGGCTCCTGCTTCATCGGCGGTGCTTCTGCATACGGCGGTGTCGGAACAGTTCCCGGCGTTATCATCGGTGCCGTTCTGATGGGTATCATCAACCAGGGTATGTCCATCATGGGTACAGACCAGAATATGCAGAAGGTAGTAAAGGGCCTTGTGCTTCTGGCAGCCGTTATCTTTGATGTGGTAAGTAAGAAGAAATCAAATTAATCGAAATTCGTTTTGACATGAAACAGCCCTCCGCGAAACAGTGCTCTGATTCGCAGAGGGCTGAATTTTCATTTTCTGTGATGTGCGGGATGCACATCAGCCACAGACAGGAGCTGCGCAGCAGCGAATAGCCTGTGTAAACAGGCGGTCTGTGGCTTACATGGCGTGGCACGTGAACAGTATCCTGCAGGAATGTGGAAAATACATCAGGAAAACAGTTCTGAAAGGTAAAAATAATTCGCACAAAATGTGCTGATTTCATGTGGATTCCCAAAGGATAGTGTAAAATATAAGAAAAACTTTTTCGCAG